>JAPLUA010000036.1 GCA_026397855.1 Verrucomicrobiota bacterium
GAGGGGTTGCGGCTTGATTGGTCGCCGCTCTCAGGCTGAGGGTGCCTGCCGCAGCTAAGGCAAGGAAGATACCTGGTCGGATCTTCATACTCTGGGCAGCGGTATCCCGTGCTAGAACTCAAACTTGCCGTAGCTGCCGCTGCCGGTTCCAAAAGAGTGCGTCATATTCTTATAGGCCCGCCATTCAACATGGCTGTCCACAAACAGTATGTTACCACCGGCCGGGAGGCTTTTCTCCAGGTGGCTGGTGCGCTGGCGGGTCGTGGGAGGCAGGGCGGTTGACGGCACATCCGCATAGTTACCGTTTAAGCTAAGCACGACATCCGCCGCCAATTCGCTCGACGACGGAGGTCGTGCGGGATCGCCGCCAATGGTAAAGCTCCAGTAGTTCGTCGGCATTTGCGGCGTGCCCGGCAGCATCCAGATGTAGCCGCTAATCCGAAACGTTGGTGGATTGTTGCCACGGAAAACCGAGTCATACCACCAGGTGTTTGTCTGGTTAAACTCCGCGTTCGAGGGGCAGAAATAGATATCCTGCTTCGCCCCGCTATCGTTTAGCGCATCAATAAATGGCCGCGCCAGGTCCCACGCCCAGAAGCCGGGCGCCTTGCCCGTAGTGGATGCGGGTGGATATCTCTGATCCATCAGCTTGTCTTTGTTGTCAGCGGCATAGATGTAGGCCGCAATCCCCAACTGGCGAAGGTTGCTCTTACAGTTGGCACGTTTGGCCTTCTCCTTTGCCCGTGACAGAGCAGGCAGCAACAGCGCCGCCAGGATCGCGATGATGGCAATCACAACCAGCAGTTCGATCAAGGTGAAACCTTGCCGGTGAGGGCACGACCCCCTGTGCCGGCTCCTGAGAGTTCGTTCTGTAGCGTTCACGTGGTTTGTTCTGCCGCATTGACAGGCGGGGCTGCCCGACAGCGTCGCCGCCTCCAGCCCGGCCCCTTTGTTACTCCGCCCGCCCTGCCCGGCGGCTTCGGTAAAACAAAGTGACATCCCCGCCGTTCTGAAAACCGTGAGAACTCTTGCCATGGCGACTTTCATCGGCGTAATCCTAGCAGGATCAAAGCAGGGTGTATGTCCTCGTTTCATGTGACATACCGTACCGTCCGCGGTTTGTTAACCACGAATCATGACCGAACAAACGCGTGATCCGTTCCTGTCAGGCCGCCCGATCCACATCCCTTCAATTCGAGTAACTAAGAACTTGGTGAAGCACGAGGTGCGCGTGGTCAGCCACGGGCGGCCTGTTGCCGGCCGGCAGCGCATAGACCGGTTCCCCGGGATCAGAGTTTTAGCCGGAAGCCCACGCGATTCAAGACAGCCGTCAGGGCCAGAATGAAAACCCCGCAAGCCGCGGCTCGGGCGACAGCGCACGCGAGAATTGGCTGCGAGAGGCGCGAATACCAATCGCCAAGCCGACAGAGGTCGAGCGCAGAGGGCAGCATTTCCGAGAGCAGATAGGCCAGCAGCACGTTCTGTCCAGCGACCGCCAGCGGCCTCACCACGAATCCCACGTGCCGCACATCCGAAATGAAATAGAAAACCAACCACAGCGCCGCCGTGATGGCGCAGGACCAGAGACACCACGAAGGCGTCGCCTGGTTCTTGCTGATCCCATACAGGGGGTTGAGCAAAAGCGCTGCGGCGGCAGTGCCTGCTATGAAGAGCAGCGTGAAATGGACGCGCGCCCGCACAGTCCCCGTGTCCGCCGTGGCGAACATCGAAGCCAGCAACAGGCCCGCGACGCTGATGGCGGCCTGCGAGCCGAGCGTTTCCCCGATGCTCACGAACCTCGCGGGCCAGAAATCGTCAAACGCGTGTTTCCGGTCGGCGGCGAAAAGGCAGAACAGCAGGGCCATGCAGCCCAGCAGAGCGGTGCGATGGCCTCGAAACACCAGAAAGACGACCGAGCCCGCGAGATAAGCCCATCCGATCAGGCCGAGAATGCCCCACCACTCCGTGCGCAGGTAAAAGGGCGAGAGGGTTATGATGCGCTGACCCTTTCCGCCGCACCACACAAACGCGAGCCACACCAGCGCGGTGAAACCAAGCGCGCGAATACTCCTGGACACGATTTCCCGGAATCGTGCGGCGGATTCGGGCCAGGCTCGCGGCGAGATCGAACAGAACGCCAGGATGGCTGACGCATACATCAGCGTGAGCCAGAGCGCGGATGACCAGCCCATTTTCTCTGAACTCGGCGCTTCATTCACCATCAGCACTCCAACCAGGAGCAGCGATAGCGTCCTGGCCAGAATGTGAGCCAGCGTCTTCGAAAGTCGCTCGCCTTTCTGTATCCGCGAGCCGAGCGCGAATGGAATGGACATGCCCACGATGAACAGGAACGCCGGAAACACAAGGTCCACGAACGTCATGCCGCTGCCGCCCTTGTGCCGATCGCTGAAATGGACCATCCAGTCAGGCACGATCTTCCCCGCACCGGCGATGTCGTTCACGTAAATCATCGTGAACATCACCAGGCCCCGCAGGGCATCAATGGACACGATGCGCGAAGATGGGGCGCCAGGAGTGGGTTTACTCGCGGACAATGTCGAAGTGGTCTTCACACAGAGGCTGTGGCCGCCAGAAGCCATCCCAGTAAGCGGGGTCCCTCGATGGGTTTTGTATTCACGGTGACTCCAGCCGGTAAAAACGCCTGGGATAATTGACGGCCTGAAAATCGGTGATGCTGAAAACCCCGCCGGTGGCCACTCCGCTAGCGAGATGCATCCAGTTTGAATATGGGAGATACAGATTGGTGGTCGCAAGAATCTGGTATGTCGGATTCGGCTGGCATTCGCCGGAAAGGATCATCGTGCTATCCGGGCCGGGAATGAGTTGCGTGAACTTCGGCGGCGAGCTGGTCGCCAGCAGCCAGGCGTTGCCGGACATCACCAGCATCGAAAGCAGGCTTACGCTGTCTTCGTAGTAGCCCTCCTGGCGGCTCTTGGCGTAGGTGAATGTGCTGTTGAGCCAGATCTGGTTGGTCGTGGCCATCGCGGCTACGCCGGTCGGCGAGATGAAGCAGGCGGTGTCGTAGTTGTTGCCGCTGACATTGCTGCCGTCAAGCCGGTAGCCCGCCTTGAAATTAACCGGCGCGGCGTGATGGCTCACCGTCCACGACATGAACCGCGAAAGCGCGCCGCGCGCCCGGGCGTCGTTGTAAAACCACGCCGCCCAGCCGATGCGCCACGGCACGCGGCATGAGTTGTAGTAGTAATGGCCGTCATCCGCGCCTTCAAGGAAATTGGCGCTCGCAGGAATCCATTTACTCGCCGCCACGATGGAGAAGTCGGGCGCCAGCCCGGTGGCGGGCGCGGAGTTCGTCTGGAGTTGCTCTAGAATCGCGTAGCACTTCGCCTCAACGTTCGTCCAAATGCCGTTGCCTGCCGCCAGGTAGAAGCTGCGGAAATGGGCTGGCATGAAATCGGACGGGCGCGTTTGCCCGGCCGCAGAATTCCAGTCGCCGAGCCGGAGTGAATAATCCGGGCGCACGAGCGCTGTGGCTATCGCGTTGAGATAATTGGTCGCCTCGGCGAGATAGCCGCCGTCGCCCCATTGCCGGTGGGCGAGCAGGAGCGCCATCGCCATGTCGAGGTCGCCATCGGTCGCGCAATCGTCGCTGACCGCGCCCTCGGCGGGCGGGATTCTCCAGCACATCAAGCCGTGGTTTATGCTGGAAGGGTAGCGCTTGCGGAACCGGTTGAGACCGTCGAAGTAGTTTCTTGCATTGGCATCCGCCCCGGCAAAGTAAACCGAGAGCAACATGCCATAGCCTATCGCTTCGGAAACCGTCGTGCCCGTGCCATCGTAGTTCACCTTGAAATCGCCCGCCACCCTGGTCGAGGTCGCGAGGTAGTTGGTTTTCCAATAGGCCCAGTAGTTGGTGACGGCAGCGTTGAGTTGGGCCTGGCTGAGGTTGGTCGGTCTGAGCCCATAGCCGGCAAAGTTGCTTGCTTGTGGAAAGGGACGATTCACGGCACCCATGGCCAAGATTCCCAATAAAGGGAAGCCACAGAGGATCAATTCCATTCTACAGCGTGACATCTTCATGTAAAGTATTTCGATTATGGTGTGGCCACGCGATAGAACCGACGGCTGGCGTTGGTCATCTGCGAGTCAGTGTAGCCTAGCGCTCCCCCGGTGAACACACCCAATCCAACCGTAGTCCAACTTGCCAGCGGCAGCGCCAGATTGGTCGTGGCCAGAATGCGATACGACTGCCCGGTCGGCCCAGCGCCGGAAAGCGTAAAGCTGCCCGCCGCAGAACTGAAGGTGCCTATTTGAGGCGGCGGAAGAGCGACGACGTTCAGCGTGCCGTTGGTGGGACTAAAGCTCCATGAGAGATTTGACCCGGGCGACGCGGGCGACAGGCTGCTGAAATTGCCAGAAAAGCTCATCGCACCGAACAGCTTGTAGCTTTGACCGCCCGCCAGAATCCCGGCGATGTTGGTGATGGAGAGGGTTCCAGCATAAACTACATTGTTAAGGCCGCGCACCAGAGCGTTGGTGAGGGTTTGGGCGTTGATTTCTGCGAGGACGGTGCTGCCGGCTGAAAGCGTGAGCACGTTGCTGATGGTCAGCGCGCCAAGGGAGGCGCCCGGGGCGAGGGTGGCGCCGGAACTGAGGACGACCGGCCCATTGATCAGCCCGGTGCCGCCCAGCCTGCTGCCGCTGCTTACGGTCACCCCACTGCCGCCTATCGTACCGTTCACCAGCAAGGTCCCCCCGTTCAGCACGGTCGCCCCGCTGTAAGTGTTCACGCCGGAGAGCGTCCAGGTGCCAGTGCCGGCTTTCGTCACCGATGTCGCTAATCGGCCCGCGGTGCCTGCGGTGCTATCCACAATCTTCCCCGCAATTTCCCCGGTCCCGGCTGTCGAACCCGTCAACGTGAGAGTCTTGCGCTCGTCGGTACTCGTCGCGCCCGGCGCGCTCAGGTCGCTTGTGAACTTCAGCAGGCCCGCGCCCGACTGGTCGAGCGCGGCACCGCCGGTGCTGCCCCCAAGCTTAATGACGCGGTCGCTGGTTTCCCCCGCGCTGGTGTAGCGCAGCGTGCCGGTGCTGGTCGTGTTGCCGATGATAATGGTCGCGTTCGCCGCCGTTGTCGGATGGCCCAGGCTGCTGGTGGTGGTACCGCCGCTAACGCTGTTAATGCTGGAGACGCTCAGCGTGCCTCCCCAAACGGCGGTCGGGCCGCTGTAGGTGTTGGCTGCCCCCAGGGTCATGCTGCCAGGCCCCTGGCAGGTAACCCCGGTTGGCGTTGGAGTTGCCGTCGTGCTGTCGGCAATCACACCATTCACCGCAATGTTTCCCGCGCCCGCGAAGTCATAATAGCGGGTAGTGGCAGCGTTCATGTTGTTGTTGATCGCGCCGCCAACCGTCAGCGTGCCGGCATCGCAGAGGATGCCGTAGGCACCCCCGGTGCCGGTAACTGTGATGTTGCCGTTCCAGGTGTTGTTACCTGAAATGCTTCGCAGCACATAGCCGGTTGTGGTGTCGCTGCTCCGCCCGGCCGTCGTGATATTGTAGGCGCAGGTCACTCCCCCATCCACATCGAGGCCACACGTGCCAGCGCCAGTCCCTGCCTCGTTAATCGTGGTGTAGTTGCCCAAGGCGGTGTCGTGAGCCACCTGAATGTAACCGCAGGCGGTCGCGCCGCTTCCGAACGTCAAGGTGCCTGACCCAAAAGCGTTCGGCCCGGAAAGAATCAGCCGGCCGCTGCCGTTCTTGGCCAGGTTGCCGCTGCACAGGTTGGTCCCGGCCAGCGTAAGTGCGCCGTTGCCTTGCACGGCCAGGCCTTGCGTGCCGCTGAGGACAGAACTGAGCGTGGCAGCGACATCGGAGACGGAAATCGTCGGCGTGCCGCTGGACACTTGAAGCGTAATCGGCTGGTTGGTGATGAACCACGCGCCCGCGCTATTGGTGTTCGCATCGCCGAACATCAGGCTGCCCAGCGTGCGCGGCGGGTCGTTGTTCACATAACGGCTGCTGGTGCTATCAATCGCAAAGGTCGCGGTCATGTCCGCGCCGGTGGCGATAATGCCGCCAGTCCAATTTGCCGGGTTGCTCCAGTCGCCACTGCCATCCACGAGCCACGCGCCGGACGCGGGAGAATTGCCGCCGTTGGTTTCCGTGAGCGAGAATTTCGCCTGGAATGACTGGCCGCGGGCGCCACTGACGGCAACGGAAATGTGAACCTGGGGCGACAACTGCAAAACGGCAATGCCAGCGTCAGCGGAAATGAGCGAAAAGGCGCTGCGATTCAGCGTGAGTGTGATCGTGGAGCTGTTGGTCCAGGTCGGGTCGGAGATGGCCACATCGAGCAGGCCGTTGGTTTCGCGTGTGATGACGGCCGCTTGCCGGTTGCAGGTGATGAAGTCCACGCTGCCGCCACCGCCGGCCCAGAAATTGGCGGCGATGACGCCCTGGGTGGTTTCCCGCGCCGCCTGGATTTCCGAAGTGTTGGCAAGCACCGTGATCTGCGGGTTCGCGGCATACGCGCTCACCGCGTTGCTGGAGTAGTTGGGTAACAACACGTAAGCGTAGGTGGCGTTGGCCGGCGCGACGCCGTGATCAAGAATGAGCGAGACGAAGTTTCGTGTAATGGATGTGCCCGAACCGAGGCCGATGTCCGCCCACGACCCGCTGCGCGCGACGCGCGACGCCTTGAGATTTGCGCCCCCGGGAAAGTAGTAGCCGCCGCTGCCGTCCAGCGCGCACCAGGTGACGTTGTTCAAATTCGAACTCCAGCCCAGCGTCGTGGGCATGACCTTGCCGCCCACGTTCAAGAGCCGGGTGTTGGTGGTGTGAAGGCTCCGGTTTTCCACCGTCGTATGCACATTGGTGGTGCTGGAGCAGGTGATCCCCGCCCCGAGACAGACTACCTCGTTGTCGAACATGAACCAGGACTTCTTGGCCACCAGCGTGCTATTCACGTCGTCGAGCGACATGCCCGCAGCCCCCACGGAGTTGGAAAGCCCCGCACCGCCCACCCACGGCTGTGTACTCATCTTGGCCTGGTTCACAGAGTTAGCCAGCGGCGTCACAACCGCGGTCGTGCCCGGCAGATGATACGGGTCCACGGTCGGCCAATAGCTGTCCGTGAACTGGGTGATGTCATTGGTCGTCAGCAGGTAGCCCATGCCGTAGCTGGTGAACCAGCCGTGCAGGTTCTCACCGTTGATGGATTCATAGTTGTAAATGCGCGAGGAGAACAGGCTCAACGTGAAGCCAAAGCCGGGCCGCAGGTGCATCACGCGGTCCATGCTGGGAAACTGGTAGTGGCCGATGAGTTCGCCGCGTGCCGGGACGCTGTTGGTCAGCAATACCCCGGCGGCGGCCACCAGGTCAATGTCCGCATAGCTGACCAGGCTCGCCGTGGTATCCACCTGATCCCAGTATTTGACCATGCTCTTCAACCGCAACGCGTCGTTGGCGGGCGCGGTCTGCGCAACCCGAAATATGGCGTTCATCTCCGCCTGCCCGGCACCATTTCCGGTGGCGTAACTGCGCGCAATCTCCCGTCCGCGGACGTGCTCGGTAATCGCGCCGGCATAAATCAATGGCTCGTAGGAGTCATAGATCCACTGGGTGACATTGGTGCGTTGTGAATCAGTCACGGCATACGTGGTGGGGGCAAGCCAATCCATCAATCTGGCCAAATCAATCAGCAAGCTGTTGCCATAGCCGCCGGTGTAGGGATACGCGCCGTGAAAGAGGTAGCTGCCATCCGTGTAGAAACCGTTGCCGCTGGTCACATAGGAAAACACGGCTGTCAGCCCGTCGCGCGCGGCGGCGACCTTGGCGGCGTTGCGCCCGACCGCGCCACGCACCCCGATGCTTCGGCATTCCCACACGCGGTTGGCGCTGTCCCGAATGACCGAAGGAACAAACTTGTCAATGGCTTTGCAGTAATTGGTGATTTGGGTGCCGGACAGCCTGGGATACATCAGAACCATCGCGTTGTTCAGCGGATAAGGGGTGCCGATCACCCAATACCACCAGTTGCCGAACTGCGTGACCGTCTCGTTGTAGCGGTTGGCATACATCCAATCCAGGCCGGAAACGATGTCGGCGGCGAGGCTGGTGTTGCCCTTGAGCGACGAGCCGGTCATGGCCCAGGCCAGCGCCATGTCGGCGAGACGGTCATAACCCGCGCTGATCTGCGATTCGGAAGCGGCGCTGGCCAGATCGCTCCAGAGATAGGTGCGCCCGCCGCTCGTGTCCATCGAACTCCACCAGTCGTTAGCCGTGTTGACCACGCTGGTGATCCGGCTGGAAATGTTCGGGTCAGAGGTGTTGAGGTTGGTGCCGCCGGTCAAGTATTTCGCCCAGCAGCTAATGAGCGTGTCGAAGTCATCGGCCCGCGCCATAACTGCGCACAGCAGCAACGCGGCAGCCACCCGCAGGAATACTCCGACGGTGCTGCCACGAGTCGCCTCAAGGTGCCTGCTCATGCTTCAGACTATTCAACCGAAGGCGGGGATGCCCCCCTGGACATCCCCGCTCAACCAAACCCACCCATCTCTACCCGGTCCCCAGTCGCAAGCAGCGGCTGGGAACCCAATCACGCACCCGCCAGGGGCAAGCGCATCTTCTCCCCTTCGCGCCACCCTCCCAATCAGCCTGCCCGTCTTGGCTCAATATACCCAGAAGCGCAGGAACTTCTGCGGCTTGTCCGGATCCATGGGCACGTTGAGAGTCAATGTGTCGCCGTTGCCTGCATTGGTGGATTCATTCACCCAATCAATTGGCGGCGTCAGATTCGTGGCCGATTGCAACACGTAATTGCCGCCGGAGACCGTGGACACAGAAACCACCAGGTTGGTGCCGGCCACCGTGA
The DNA here is from genome assembly GCA_026397855.1 of Verrucomicrobiota bacterium. GTDB lineage: Bacteria > Verrucomicrobiota > Verrucomicrobiia > Limisphaerales > UBA8199 > JAPLUA01. The sequence goes on from JAPLUA010000036.1 coordinate 8,849, forward strand.
CGGGCGCGATGGTCGGTTGCGGCGGCGCGCCGCTGCTGACGGACAGTTTGCCTTCCGTCGCCAGCTTGCTCGTGTCCCACGTCAGTGAGCCAGGGAGCAGCGGCAGGTTGACCGTGTCGAACGGCGTCCCGGAAAACGCGCCCGCCGTGAACAGTTGGAACACCTCACCGCCCGAAACCGTGCCGGATAGGGTCACGTCGAGAGTGCCGCCCAGCGTGAGCGTCGTCAGAACGCTGATCTGATCGTTGGTGATGACCGTGCCGGATTTAGACAACTCCATCAGGTTCGTGCTGCCAGGATTCAGGGTGAGACTATTGTCAATGGTCAGCTTGCCAATGGAGGACGCGCCCGGCGAGAGCGTGCCGCCGGCATGGACCGTTACCGGCGCGGAGATCAAGCCGTTGCCGCCCAGCGCGCCCCCATTGACCGTGACGCTGCCGCCTGAGATCGCGTCATTCACCAACAGCACGCCATCGCTGACAGTCGTCGGCCCGGTGTAGGTGTTCGCGCCGGAGAGCGTCCACGTGCCGGTGTTCGCCTTGATAACAGCCGAGACCGCGCCACCGCCGGCTCGGTCGCTGATGATGCCGGCAACCGTGTTCCCCGTCGCCGTGCCGCCTAAAATAAACGCGGCCGTGCCGGAAGCCTGGCTGGCCGTCAGGTTTCCCATCCCCAACGGTGCCGTCGTCGGGTTGAATGTGATCGTGCCCGCGGCTCCTGCCGTGTTGGCCAGATTGCCGAGATAGAGGCTGTAACCATTGCCGCCCGTCACGTTCAAGGTCACATTCCCAACACCCCCCCCGTTCAGTTGGATAACCCCGCCGCTGCCGGAACCGTTGTTGTTCACGTCAATCGTGTTGGTTATGCCGCTGTTGGCGCCCAGGGAGTTGGGCAGCGGGATGGTGCCCCCGCCATCAATGTGGAGCTGGAGAACCGGCGCGGTGGCGCCAGTGTCAAACCGAATTGCGCCGGTCCCCGTGGCCCCGGCGTTGTTCACCTTGACCATCGTGCCGGTTCCGCCATTTATGGTGATGCCGGAGGTGGCGGTGCTGGAGCCGCTCAAAACCAGCGTGCCTGCTTTCGCCGTCGTCAAACCGGTATAAGTGTTCGCCCCCGAGAGCGTCAGCGTGCCGGCGCCATTCATGGTCACCCCCCCGCCACTGCCCGTAATCCCCACGGCAATGTTGTCGGAGCCGCTATTGTTGAGCGTCAAGGTGGAAGCGCCCAGGTCAATGCTACCGGAGCCGCTCAGAGATCGCAGGGTCTGGTTGGCGCCCAGAATCAACGCTCCGCTGTTGCTAACGTCGGCCGCGGCGGTCCCCAGGGCGTTCACAGCATTCAGCTCCAGGCTGATGCCACTTGCGATGCTCAAGGCGGTTCCTGCCGTGAGGATTCCCCCGCCTGCCAGCCTGAGCGTGCCATTGCCCGAGGTCGCCAGGACCACCGCGCTGCTGCCATCGCTTAATGCCCCCAATGTCAGCCTCGTCACACCGCCACCGGACGGGTTGTTGATCGCAAAGGTTGGGTTGCCGCTCAAAGTGGTCGCGCCGAAGATCAGGCCCGCCGTCCCGCTGTTAACATTGCCCCCGCTGACCGTCAGCGTCGAGCCGCCGATGGCCAGCGTTCCCAGGGTGTAATCAACCCCCGCCCCGGCCGTGTCTCTTTCTGTAACAATCTCTGCGCTGCCGCCAAGCGTCGTATTATTGCCGAGGGCCAAGGAGCCGCTGCTATTCAAGTCCAGGGTGCCGGCGTTCACCGTCAGAGCGCCTGAGCCCAATGCGCCCGCGCTGGTGTTCGCCGCAATCGTTCCCGCGCTCAATGTCGTGCCGCCGCTGTAGGTGTTGGCGGTGGCCAGCGTCAGAGTGCCGTTGCCGCCCTTGGCCAAACCTGTGGCCCCTGCAACTGTCCCGCTTCCGCTGATAATGTAGGCCGCTGACGGATTATTCACCGTGATGTTCGCCGGGGTGACGGTCGTGTTCAACGTGATGATCCCGCCCGATCCCGTCGTATTATCGAATACCACCGCGTCCCCGGGGCCGCCGCTTTCCTGGTAATAGGTCGTAGCTCCGGCATTGTCTTTCCAGATGGCATTGGCGCCGTTGTTGATGTCCCAGGTGGCGCTGCCCCCCATCCAGCTCAGCGGCTCGACGCTGACATTGGTGTCAATGACCAGGTCCAGCGTGTAAGCCGGGCCTGCGCCGCTAACTACCAGGTGACCCGTGACACTTGAACGCCCCAGGGCGGTGACCGTTACTGGAGGGGCGGTGACCGAAGCGCCCGTCCAGGCGATCAGGGGATAATGGGTGCCAACCGATACGTTGTTGGCTGCCAGCTCGACGGTCACCGCCGGCGAGGTGCTAAAAGTGACGGCGCCACTGACATTGAGCGGGGCAACGGAGGGGTTCAGGGCAACCGAACCAAAGCTGAAGTCCAGCCCGGAGCTGGTGCCGCCGTTGTTGACGGCCAGACTGGAGCACGTCCATTGCCTGGTGTTGTCGGTGATGGAGATGCCCAGCACCGCCGTATTCCCGGCAGTGGCCGCCACGGACACCGCGCTGTTCGCGCAGGAGCCGCCGACCACGCCCGCCAGCCTGCCGCCACTAACGGTCGTTGCCCCGCTGTACGTGTTCACGCCGGACAGGGTCCATGTGCCGGTGCCGGCTTTCGTCACCGAGGTCGCCGTCTGGCCGGCGTTGCCGGCAGTGCTGTTCGGGATAACACTGCCAATTTCCCCCGTGCCGGCGGTGGAACCTTGCAGCGTCAGCGTCTTCCGCCCATCCGTGCTCGCCGTGCCTGGCGCTGTCAGATTGCTTGTGAACTTCACCAGGCCGGTGCCCGACTGGTCGAGCGCCGCACCGCCAGTAGTTCCACTGAGCTTGATCACGCGGTCGGTGGTTTCACCCATGCCGGTGTAGCGCAGCGTGCCGGCGGTGATCGTCGTGCCGAGGGAAATGGTGCCATTGGCCGCATTGGTAGGCTTGCCCAGGCTGCTGCTGGTGTTGGGGCTCAAAGTGCCGCTGCTGACGTAATTGAGCGAGGACACGCTCAAAGTGCCGCCAAAGGCACCGCAGGCACCGTTGAAGGTGTTCGCGCCGGCGAGAGTCAGCGTGCCTGGACCACTGCCGTAAACAGTCAGCGTGTAGCCTGATGCATTCGCGATGATGCCATTCACGGTAATACCGCCCGCGCCTCCGAAGTCCAGGTAGCGGTTGCCTCCCGTGCCACCCATATTGCCGTTTATCGTCAAGGTATCTGCATCGCAAAGGATGCCCGTGGCGCCGCCTGCGGCGTTTTGATAAATGGTGCCGCTCCACGTGTTATTGCCAGAAATGCTGCGCAGCGCATATCCCGTGGTAAGATCGCTAGACCGTCCGGTCGTCGTGATGTTGTAGCCACAGATCACCCCCCCACTCACTTGCAGACCGCACGTGCCAACGCCGGTGCCGGGCAGGCTGATCGTGGTGTAGTTGCCCAGGGCGGTGTTGTTGGCCAGTTGAATGTAGCCGTAGGCGGTGGTGCCGCTTCCAAGCGTTAGTGTGCCCGACCCAAAAGTATTGGCGCCACCCAGAATCAGTGTGCCCCCGCCCGAGCCTTTGGCGATAGTCCCGTTGGACATGGTCCCCAGCATGGTCAGCGTGCGGTTGGCGACCACCGTCATGGTGCGCGCCACCCCGCCCAGGTCCACATTGAGAGGATTGGCTGGGTTGCCGATGGTGACATTCGCCGAAGTCCCCCCACCGGTCCCCACGCTGATGTTGCCGCCGAGCGTGATCGTTCTCGTTGTGGCGGATGACGAATCCAGGGTGAGCGGGTAGTTGCCTACGTAATTGAACGCCATTGCTGTGCTTAGAGTCGTGTCCGCGGCGAAAGTGACCGTCTGACCTGCCGCCAAGGTGAGCGACGCATCCCATGTGCCATTGATGGTGCTGCCGACCCAGTTGGCTGCTGTGTTGTAATCGTAAGGCCCCGCATCGGTTTGATTGAAGCCGGCCGTGGCCGCTTGCGCCATCGGCGCCGCGGCGAGGATGCTGGCTGACACCACCATCAGCGTCCGCAGGTTTGAGAGGTCCATTTTCATGCGTTTCTTGAGTGAATTGACTGGTTATGAGCTTGCTGTATCGGCGTTACGGACTTGCTTACGGTGCCGCCAGGGCACCCAGGGCAAATTGTTGTGATTGGCGCCCCCCACCTCTACCAGGCAGCGGGAAACCGCGAAATGTTGCGCTATCACAAGTTTCATGGAGGCAACTCTAGCAGGCTTAAAGGAGCGCGTATGTCCTCGTTTCATGTGACACGCCGCCGGCCCTTAAGTATTGCGTGAACATCACGCACCTGCGAAAGCAGCGCCAAGGCGCTGATGCTCAATACCAAACGAAGATTATCACTCGCCGCCGTTGCGCTACCGAAGCTTGCCCAAACATCCAACCCAGAGCTGCGGCAGCCAGAAACCAACCTGTCTGGTCACGGAGTAAACTTCAGAGCGGGAAGTTGATTGGCCGGAATGCTGGAAAGGTCATCCTGATAAGCATACCAGTAGTAGGCCGTATTTCCCCAGCCCGTCAGTTCGTAAAGTCTTTGCACTTTGACCCAGGATACGGAACCGTCCACCAACAGGTGGTTGCTTCCCTCGGGATAAGGGGTTGATGTCCCCCGGTGAGGCTGATCCGTCCATCCGCCGTTGACCTTCGAGACCACGTCAGAAGCCAACACCGATCCGGGTTTGGCATTCCCCAGTTTGATGGGACTGGCCGAAGGGAATTCGCCAGCATGATTCTTCCATAATCTGACGCCCCCGAAATACTGGTACCCGATGTTCCATTGCGGGGGCGAGACCTGGTCGTTGTACACTACAAACCCTTTATTTTGCGTGGGACACGCCCAGATCGAAAGGCTGTTGGTTCGCGTTGGGTCCAGGCTAACCTCTTTCGAGGCGGTAGCCGCATCGGCATTCAAAGCGTGCTGATTATTCCCAGTACCGACCGGGCGCGCGGAGACGACATAGTCGTTGTAGCTGCCGGCATAAACCGTCATGCCGATGCCAATCTGCCGAAGATTGTTCGTACACTGGATTCGCTTGGCCTTCTCCTTGGCCTTTGACAGAGCCGGCAGCAGGAGCGCGGCCAGGATTGCGATGATGGCAATAACTACCAGCAGTTCGATCAAGGTAAAACCTGACCGGTAAGGCCTCGGCCACCTATGCCAGCCCCTGAGCATTCGTTCGGTCGCTTTCACGTGTTTTGTGCTACCGCATTCATCGGCGGGGATGCCCGACGGCATCCCCGCCTCCCACCCCAGGATTTCCCCGCCAACCGCATCCCAGCGACTGCGGAAAGTTGCGCCACTTGGCCGGATCAATTGTCGTCTCAACCGGGCTGGTGCCGCCATTGGGATAGTCAAACCAGTTGGTGGAAAGGCCGGCACTTGCCGCATTGGTCTGCGATTGCAGTTTGAAACCTGCTTCCGCCCACGAGAAGGTGAGGACATTGCCTGTTTGCGAAAGCCCCAGCCTCGGCGGGGCTCCCAGCACCGACAAGATGCCCGTGGCCGGATTGAAGCTCCAGGCCAACCCTGCCCCGGGTGATCCCAAGATGCTCGTGAAGTTACTCGAGCCACCGGCCTTAAACACCTGGAACTGGTCGCCCACGGACAGCATCCCCGGTCCGCTGTTGGTGGCGGTGAGCGTTCCGCCGTAGGTCAGGGTGCCTGCCACATTTACCACATCACTTGCAGGGTACAAAGAGTTATCCACTTCAAGCAGAACATTCCCCGCCAAAGTTAGATTGTTGTTAATCGTCAGCGTGCCAACGCCAAAGATGGGCGCCTGGTTGACGTCGCCGGCCAAAGCCGTGACGGTGCCAGGGGCGAGAGTGCCGCCGCTCGGCACCGTCACTGGACCCGCGATGGTGCCAGTGCCCGCCAGCCTGCCGCCGGCAACGGTCACCGCTCCGCCGCCGTTCAGAGAGCCCGTAACGTTCAACGTGCCATTGGAAACTGTGGTGGAACCGGTGTAGGTGGCTGTGCCGGTGATGGAGAGGGTGCGCAACCCGGTCATGACTAAGCCCGACGCCGCGGTTTGCGAGATGTCACCCAGCGAGAGGTCGGAACCATTGACCGAGGGGTCAAAGGACGAAGGTCGCGGAGAGAACGTCGCCGTGCCGCCAGTGAGCGTGACGGTCGGGAATACGACGGTCATCACATTGCCGCCATTGCGATAGACGCCGAGATTCTGGCCGTTGCCGATGGTCAGATTGCCCATCGTAGTGAGCGACCCAGCCGGCGAGGTTCCCAACGGATTCAACGCCGCAAAGCCAGTGCCCGCCAGTTGCACATCGTTGCCGAACGTGGCGTAACCGCCGGAGTCGTTGCGAACGAGCAGGTTGCAGTAGCTGCCCACCTGGCCGCTGGGGGCGTTGGTTCCGCAATCGAGCACGAGTTTGCCCGCACCCGCCGAGCTGAATGGATACGCTGCGGTGTATCGTATTTCGGCTTTAACCCGGCTGTTGACGGTGATGGTGCCACTGTAACCGCCATCGGTTGTCCCGTTGAGCCGCCAGGCCGCCGTAGTGCTGTCGGCGTTGGTGGTCATTGCGCTGGGCAGGACGCTGAGGCTTCCGCTGCCGGACAGCGGGCCGGTGAAGATCAGGTTTACAAAGGCGCCGGGGTTCTGCGGATCGTCGGTGTAAATTGTGCCGGCAGCACCGGATGGAATGGTGAGCCCGCCGCTCAAGGTAACTGCCGCCGAGCTCCCGCCTAGCGTGGCATTGGACAACGTGATCAGATTTGCCGTCGAAGCACCCGCGACCAGGATGGCCGCGCTGTTGACCTCCAACGAACCGCTGCCGGCCGAGTTGGCATTGCTTAACCGCAAGGTGCCGGCATTGACCGTCGAGCCGCCACTATAGCCGTTGGCGGTCCCGAGCGTCAGGGTGCCGGCGCCGTTCTTGACGAGCGACCCCGCGCCGGTGATGAAGTGGGCTTCAACCGTGTTGCCGGTGCGATTATAAATGAGCGACCCGGCATTAAGGGAAATGGAGCCGTTGAAGCTGTCCGCTCCGCTGTTGGCGAGCGTCAAGGAGTTGGCACCTTCCTTGATCAGCCCGGCGCCACCGCTGATGCTGCCGGTGCCGGAAAACGTGTAGCTCTTTATGTCGTTGCTGACCAGCAAGCTGCCCGGTATGAGATTGGTAGTGAGATTGACGGTGGTTGTTCCGCTGGCGGTATCATTGAAAGTCACGAGGTCATTCTGGGCGTAGGTGGTGCCAGCGAGACTGGTGTTCAACCAGTTCGCGGTGGTCATATTCCAGTTGCCATCCACGTTGCCATTCCAGGTCAGCGCCCGCAGGACGGGAGCCGGCCCTGTCTCGACGACCAGTTGAATGGTGTTGTTGCCCGAATTGTTTGTTAAGTAGGCCGAATAGGCAGGGCTGCCTGCCGGCAGGCTGCCCAGCACAAAGTCCGTGGCCCCAGGCCCGTAACTGCTGTAACTGATCAACGAGAAGGTCACCGGATAGCTGGTGATAGCCGGGAGAGAGAGAATGTCCACGGTGTTGTTGGTCGTGGAGCCGCTCGCGGTCAGAGAGCCAACGACCATGGTGCTGTTGGCCAGAACCCCTAGCTGGAGGACCGAATCGGCGAGAATCACATTGGCAATCGGCATGCCGGCACCGCCAACGCCGTTGGTCACCGCCAGCAAGCTGCTGGTGAGGTTGATCGTGCCGTTGACCGTGCCGGCGGTGGTGGTAATTGCCTTGGCGCGGACAATGCCGCCGTTGACATTCAAAGTGCTGTTGGCGGTGGCGGTAGCGCCGGGGTTTCCGCCTAGCCGCAAAGCCGTGTTGACTACCAGCGTCGCGTTGGAGACGCTCACCGTGCCCGTCACGTTGGCGGTGGCGGAGACAGCGCTTATAATCCCGACTTCCAGCGTGTTCACATCAAACACGCCACCGCTGAGGGTCAGTTTGCCGATGGCCTGACCCGCGGCGGCCGCATTCTGGCCCCGTGCGACATAGCAGGTGTTCACCTGCGCATCTACGGTGCCAATCCCAAAATCCGCAGTGCCGTTGCAGCCCGTGCCGGTCCCGGCGCCACCTGCGGCGGAGGTATCAGCGATGGTCAGGAGCGACACACGGGGAGCGGTGTTGCCGCGGAGGTAGAGGGCAGGATTGTTGCCCGCGAGCGAGGGATTGAAATTCAAGGTGGCGGTGCTCTTCTGCCGGCCAATACCGATGGAGTCAGCAAACAGGGCATTGGTCTGGCCCAGTTGCACGAATTCGGTGCCGCCGTTCGAGCTGCCTTCCCCTGCATTGAACGCCGGCGCGCTGCCGTTGAGCCGAACGATGTTGGTTCTGGCCAGGATTAGCGTGCCGGCAGGCCGGTTGAGAGCCCCCGAGCCGCCATCTCCTCCCACCAACAGGCGGCCCGCCGTGAGGGTGAGGCTGTCCAGGCCGGAGAGGTCGAGGGTGGCCCGATGGGCCCCCGCAAGGTTGGCGCTTTGCCGCACGTTGAAAGCGGACCCCGTGTTGGTGCTGACCGCTACCAGGGCACCACCGGGACCGGTTACCGTAGCTGTTACGGTTTGACCCGCTCCGTTGTCCGTGCCAGTTCCCGCCAAAACAAGGTTGCCCGTCGCATTGTTGGAAACCATCAGCGTCACCCCCGGCCTGATCAGCGTCGTGTGGTAGCTGTTGGTGTTTCCATATTGCAATGTCAGAACCGAGCTATTGGCATCCACAATATTATTGATGTTTGAAACGGTGACGTCCGCCCCCGCGTCATAGAACTTGATGTCGCTGCTGGTGCCGGGTGTGCCGCCCAACCAGTTGCCTGGAGTGGACCAGAGCAGGTCGGTTCCGCTGGCACCGCTCCAAGTCACGGTCGCGGCAGGGGCGAGGTGTCGGGCTAATAGTCCGGCCACAAGCGTGGCCAGCGTCCGGAGGGATGCGTTGTTTGTTTTCATGGATCTATGGTTTGGTGGTTTCTGTAGTGAATGTGTTTGTCGCGGTCCGGGCGTGGCCGGATTCATGACCTTGCCTGCGGCACCGCCAGCAGGTCAGAGGATCTTCGCTGCAACGGCTGATCTCGCACCAGCGTAGGTTCCGAAAGTCTAAAGGGACTTGCGCAATCACAGGGTTCACGGGGACAACTCTAGCAAGCTTAAGGGAGTCTGTATGTCCTCGTTTCATGTGACAGAGCGGGGGGGGCGCGGAAGCGCCGCACGGCTTCTCCACCTGCCACAAAAAGCGGCAGCCACTCAGCCCTCGCCAGGCAGTTTGACGCGGAACTTCGCCACCGCTTCCGTACGCGACTGCACGTGCAGCTTCTCGTAGATGCGTTTCACGTAGGTCCGCACCGTGTTCTCGCTGATCCCGAGCTGGGCGCCGATTTCCTTGTAGAGCAGCCCCTTGGCCAGCGCCGCCAGCACTTGCGCCTCGCGTTCGCTCAAGTGCTCTGATTCGGAAGCCGGTCCCGGAAGCTCGTTGAAGAAGGCGACGACTTTCCGCGCGATGCGCATGGACATCGGCGCGCCGCCTTCGTGGACCTGCTGAATCGCCTCCAGTAATTCCGCCCGCGGGCGGTTCTTGAGGATGTAGCCGCTCGCCCCGGCGCGGAGGGAATTGAAAATCAGATGGCTGTCTTCGTAGGTGGTGAGCATCAACGCGCGCAACTCGGGCATTTGCGCCTTCAATTTGGCTACGCAGTCAATACCGCTCATGCCCGGCAGATTAATGTCCATCAGCAGCACTTGGGGCCTCTCAGCCGGCACCGCACTCAACGCCGCCTCGCCGGACGGATGCGCCCCCAGGAGGCGCAGGCCGGAAGTGCCACCAAGCAACGCCGCCAGGCTCTCGCGCGTCTTGCGATCATCTTCCACGATGGAGACGGTGATGGACATTCAATTGCCAGGCGGCCAGGGATACTGGACCGCTATCCGTGTGCCCGCACCCGGCGTGCTATCAAGTTGAAACTGCGCATTCAATTGTTCAGCCCGCTGGCGCATGTTACGCAATCCGTCTGCTAAAGCGTCATCGGGCATGCGTTCAATACCACGGCCGTTGTCCGCAACCAAGACATTCAGGGCCGCGTCCGTGACCACAATCCGCAGCCGCACTTCGCTCGCATGCGCATGACGCACCACGTTGTTGAGCGCCTCCTTGACGATCAGGAACAGGTTGTGCCGCAACTCGGCCGACACGGGCCGCTCCGGCGGATGGTCCGGCAAATCCAGATCGCAACGGACTTTCGCCTGTTGCAGAAACTCCATTCCGAACTGGCCTATGTACGCGATCAGTTCCGGCAAGGTGTTGTTGGCCGGATTGACCGCCCAGACCGCGGCGTCCAATGATTTGATCGCCTCGCGGGCCGCCTGCAGGCCATCCTGCACGCGGTCAATGACAGCGTCCGGTTCGTGGCGGTGCTGCACGGCCAGTTCGAGCAAGAGCGTCATTTGTGTCATGCTGGCGCCGAGGTCGTCGTGGAGATCCTTGGCGATCCGGGCTCGCTCCTTGTCCAACACTGCCTGCTGTTCCAGCAGCCGCATCTGCAGCCGCAAGCGGCGGAAGGAGACGTATCGCACCACCGCAACCACCGCCGCCGTAAACGTCACCAGCAGCAGCGCGCGAAACCACCATCTCTGCCAGAAAACCGGCTCTACCACGAAGGGGAGGTGGAAACCCGTCTGGCTCCACACGCCGGACTCATTACAGGCCGTCACCTCGAACTCGTAGCGGCCGCCCGGCAGATGGGGATACCTGGCGCTGCGTTGCGGGCCCGCCTCCACCCACTCCGTATCAAACCCTTTCAAACGGTGTCGAAAGTGCACGTTTCCCGGAGAACTAAAACTCAGGGCAGTGAACGCAAACTCGATCTTGCTGTGACGGGGAGGCAATTGCAGCGCCACGCCAGGTGCGCGCAGATCCGTCAGCTTCGATTTGCCCGGGGCGCGCAGCGGAAATTGGCTGTCCAGCAGGGCCACAGGGCGATCATCCACCTTCACATCGCTCAGAAGCACTGGAGGCGGGCGGGGATTGTCCCGTATCTTGTCCCGCTGCACCACCAGCAAGCCGTTACGGGTGGCGAACCAAAGCTGTCCGTTCTGCCCGCGACACGCCGCGGGGCTGTTGTCGCAGACCGGCTGCATGGCGGGCAATCCTTCATTCCGCCCGTAAGTGATCGAGCGCAAGTGCTCGCTCCGTCCCTCCGCCACGTTCACCAACTCCTCCAGTCGGACTTGAAACAGCCCGTGGTTGCCGGTCAGCCATAACCCGCCCTGGCCATCAGAGAGCATCTGCCAAATGTAATCGTCGTATAACCCCTGGGCCGCATCAATACGCGCGTAGTGACCATTGTGCCAGCGACCAACCCCCCAGCCGGCATAGCCGATCCAGAGACTGCCGTCCGGTGTGGTATGCAAACACCGCACTGAATAGGGCAACCCTTGCTGGGCTCCCGCTTCATTAACGACGACGCTCCCGGCAACACGCAGAACCTGTCCGCCGGAAGTCCCGGCCCAAATCGTGCCATCAATGCCCTCGGCCATGGCGCGGATCGAGCGCACGCCATTGGGCATCTTCAGGTCATGGATTTGTTCCTCGCGCAACAACCAGAGGCGATTCGGTGTATCCGTCGCGACCCACAGATCGCCGTTCGTGGCCTGTAGTAGCGAGCGCACGTTTTGACTGCCCAGGCCTTCACGAAGCCCCCATGTCATGACGTTTCCCGCATGCAAACGCTGGAGCCCGCGGTCGGCTGTACCAATCCAGACTCCCCCGTTACGGGCAGGGGCGACGCACCTTGCGTCCCCGCCGGGCCAACCCTCCGCGCGCGTTACGGCGCTCCATTGGGAACCGCGTCCGCGCGCCAGCGAACCATCTTGCAGGGCTGCCCACCCCGAGCCCTCAGCATCCTCGCAGACCGAGCGCACGGATCCGAAAGGCAGCCCTGCTTTCGTGGTAATCAAACCCAAAGCCCGGGGGCGCACCAAGTTCAATCCACCGCCAGCGGTGCCGACCCACAGGTTTCCCGCAGATGCAGCAAACCATCCGCCGCCGTGCCGATCCACAATCCTCCGGTGTGGTCCTCCAGCATGGCCCGCACCGCCATCCGCCTGGGCAACCGCGCGATTTGCCTGGGCTCACTACCCTCGGCAAACCTCAGCACTTGCGTGGCCGTGCAAATCCACAGCCCTCCCCCGCGCGCGGCAACGAAACGCACCGGGCTGGAATCGAGCTTCAGCAATGTCTGCCAGCGACCCTCGCGGAATACGCCCACTTGCGAGCCGCGAGCGAACCATGTTTGCCCGCGCGCATCCGTTGCGAGCCAGGGAGACCCGCCCGCAGGCAAACCCTCCTCCACGCCGAAACGGTCCACCTTCTCACCCCGAATGCGACAGAACCCATTGCCAACCGCCATCCAGATCCCGCCAGCGGCATCCTCCGTGATGGCGGCCACCAAGGCATCAGTAAACCCGTCCTCTGCGCCAAAAACGCGCGCTGTGGACTGGCTGACCCGAATCAAGGCCCCGCGCTCCATCACCAGCCAAAGCGAGCCGCGACTGTCCAGGTGCATTTGCCGCACATTGCGGTAGCCCACACCCGGGAGGTGCATGGCAGAGAACTCCTCGAAGCGCGCTCCATCGAAGCGCATGAGCCCGCCGAGCGTCGCCACCCACAAAAAGCCGTCGGCCGACTGCGCCACCCCCGTCACGTTGTTGTCCGGCAGGCCCTCGTCCGTCTGCCAAGTCCGCACCAGCCATCCCCCTTCGGCAGTTTGGGCCACGGATGTCACAGCCAACCTCAGGGGGCTTGCCACAAGCAGCAGGGCGATCAATAAGGTTGGCAAGCGGAAGAACACGACGTCATTCTAACGTTCAATCATGAGCGGGAATGCCCACCCGGACATCCACGCGTAACGGAGGCCGAGATTCACGATCAGCATGGGGGGCGCGTTTTTGCGCGAATGGCCGGGGCGGGGCGGACGCCTGAGCCGATCCCGCGGTAGGCGATGAGGAAGTAAACCATTACGAGCCCGACCGCGACTGCCAACCCGCCCCAGAAGCGCGGCCAGGGCGAGCCGCCCGCATGGGAGCAGATGCTGAACCACCAGCCCGTGCCGAGGTAGCCGAGCAGGTTGCCCACGCCGCCGTTCATCAGCGAAAGCAGGGCCTGCGCCCGTGCTCGCCAGGCGGTATCAATCCGCTGGTCGAGATAGATTTGCGCGGTGATGAAGAGCAGGGTGAAAGAAAACCCATGCAGGAGCACGCCGGCGAGAAGGGCGATTTTGGTGTTGAGGGCGCTGAGGGCAAAACGGAGCACTCCGAACCCCAGCGCGCAGGTGATAATCCATTTCAGGCGCCACCTCAGCAGCAGGGTTCCCAGGGAGAACATCCCGATGACCTCGGTCACCTGCCCCAGGGTCATCCAGGCGCTGGTGTGCTGCAGTCCGAGCGCGCGCAGGTGCGGGGGCGCCCATGGATAGAAGCCCGCCAGTGGTATGCTGAACAGTGCGGCGGTGAGGTAAACGACGCGGTGATCGGGATTCTTCAACAGCGTCAGGGCGTCCAGGCCCAGCCGCTCGTGCCAGGTAAGATGCACCGCGGTTGGTGGTGTTTCCAGCTCGGGGAGGAAGAAGGTGAACCCTGCCGCCAGAACCCACATGACTGCGCCGGTGTATCCCGCCAGCGCGGAGGTGTCGGCGCCCAGCGCGCTGACGATCCAGCAACCGGCCATCCACCCCAGCGTGGCCATCGCGCGAATGGGCCCGAACTCC
>JAPLUA010000440.1 GCA_026397855.1 Verrucomicrobiota bacterium
CTGCGCCAGCAGGCCCCGGTCATCCGTTTGAGCAGCAGGAACAGCAGCAGCGTGTTGGCCACGTGAAGGATCAGGCTGGACAGGTGGTGCCCCCCGGCGTTCACCCCATAGACCTGGCAGTCAAGCATGTGCGACAACCAGGTCAACGGATGCCAGTTGCTTCGCGTCGTGCTTTGGAATGCCCAGACGACGCTTTCCCGGGTCAGCCCGGCCTGGACCGGCCCATTCTCCGTCACATAAACCGTGTCGTCGTAATTCGTGAATTCGCAGGTGCGGACGCTCCAGTACACGCAGAAGGTGAGCCCCACGAGGGCCAGGCCTGCCAGGAAATCACGCCGCATGTTCGCGAACCTGGAAGCGGCAGTTGACTTAACCGCAGAGAACGCAAAGATCACAAAGAAAGATAGCTATGCACGGATTGCCTATACCTTCCATTCACCCGGCGGGTGGATCAGTCTTGCTGTTCAGAATCAACATCAGTTCCCTTCTCTGGGATCTTTCCGATCTTTGTGGTTCAATCACAAATAGGTCTCCTACGGAGCTGGCGGCATTGGACATTCTCGTCCGCTTCCGGCATGAAAAGCAGAGGGGCAGACCAAGGAGGTCTGCCCCATGCTGTTTCCGAAAATCAGGCCGGAAAAATTACTGTTTGCGGGCGACACGGCGGGCCAGCAGCGCCGCCAACCCGAGCCCGACGAGCGCGAGGCTGGAGGGTTCCGGCACCATCGGCGTGACGGCGGCCCAGCTCAGGCCAATCCGTAGCTCATCCACAACAGCTCCGGGAGTTCCGGACCGGTCGGCCAGGATGAAGCTGGCAAGCTGGCTAAGGTTGATGTCGGCGCCAGTGGACGCCGTCAGGCTCGCAGTCGGTTCTATTACAGCGCCAAACGTCGAGGAGTCGGGATTGATCCACATCCTGGAAACGTCATCCGTGGTCGAGCCGGTATTGCAGGTGTAGCTGCCCACCACGAAGATTGTGTCGCTGGTGGTGAAAAGGGTGGGCGAAAAAGCGAAGTCACTGGCCACGGAGGAGTTCTTGGACGTGCCGAGGTTAAACCCGCCCGTCGCCGCCTTGGTAATCACCCGGGTGCCCACTTGCGTTGGGGCGGCTGCCTGCGTGCCCAGCGAGTTATTGAAGCCCGCCCACCAGGCTCCGGTTGAGGTATTGATGCCGGTGAGATCACGGAGCTGCATCGCAAAAGAGTAATAGACCGTGGCACCGGAGCCGTAAGGAGACCCGGCTGGGGTGAAGCCCAACCGCGCAACATTGCCAATGCCACCCAACTGCACGCTGTTGCCCTGGGCCGGTGCCAAGCCCGATATGCTGAGGTTGCCCGCCGTAATGGTGGGGGTGATACTGCCGGTGTAAGCCGTCTGGGCATTCATCCAGGTGTAGCCGCTCGCGCCTTTCTGGCCAATCAGGGTGGAGCCCACCGTGTAGGCGGTGCCGCCGGATCCCGTGGCATCGGCGAACGGTTCGTAATCCGGAAGCGCCATCACGCAGGCGCTGGATAAGCCCAAGGCAACGAGGGCGGCAAAGGTCTTCATGGTGTCGAGTCGGGGCAACAGCGAGAAGTTAGTCATAGGGGCACTCTGTTCTTATATGCTGAGTTAAATCATCAAACGATGCGCAATTATTTGCGAAGTTATCTGATTAACAAGGCATCAAACGATGCCGGATTATTTGCGAATTCCGGGAAGCCTGTCAATAGCGGGGCAGAATTTTCTATTTTCCCCCTCCTGGCACCCGCCTGAGGTTGCCGGACATGCGCCGGACTCCGGCTCGCTGCCCAAAACGCGGCCCGGGAGGCGCGCGTCTTCCCCCTCTCTTCCCGCCGAGGGA
>JAPLUA010000517.1 GCA_026397855.1 Verrucomicrobiota bacterium
AAACGCGCCGTGTTGCAGCTCGCCGGAAACTCGCCCTCAACACGCACCCAAACCATGCCGCCGCGACTACCGCGCGAGCGCGTCGTCGCCGCCAGCGGCCCGTTGGCGGCCAGGAATGCCGCCAAGTCCTCATCCTTGTCAAAGTCCAGCGCGCACAGGCCCCCCGACATCTCCCCCAGGTAAACCGCGATGTTGAACTCGCCCGACGCCAGCGCATACCGATACGCCGGCGTCTGCGTCCCCTCAAACGGTCGCTGCGTGTAAGTCACCGCCGGCACCTTAGTCCCGCGGATGCACGGGACGAGGAATGCATCCTCGCCAAACAAGGTGGTCACCTGCTCCAAAGAAGTCGCCGTAGTCATTTCAGGCCTCGAAACGCGCCGGGACACCCGTCCGCTTTCCTCTACCTGCCCGGATCCCCCGGCTCGTCCTGGGGCAAATGGCGCGTCCCAACCCCTCATTAGGGGTCGTTTCGCCGGTTAAGTACCTTTTCATCACTCCCGCCGCCCAGGCCAGCGCCCCCTGGAACTCGAAGGTCTTCAGGTAACCGCCGGCCACCCCGCGAGCCACCAAACGGCCATCGCCGCGCTTGGCCATCCGGCGCGCGTGTTTTGGGTTGCGGGTTTGCACCCACACCACCCCGCGCGCCGGCTGCCAGGCGCACAATTCATGGCCACCAATGGCCTCATTCAGTCCCGTCTTCTCCTCAATGGATGTTTTCATGCGTGGTCAGTGACAATTCGTGACATTCGTGTCTCAGTTGTTCCGCGCCTTCATCGCCGCCGCTGCCTGCGCGCGGACCGCCTTGTGCCGCCTGAGCATGTCTTCGACGAAGCTCAGCCATTTCCGGCACCATGCCGGGTCCGTCCTGACCATGACCACCGCCTTCGCGTTGATAAGCACCTCACACCGCTTCGGGTTCATCAGCAGGTAAGTGTCCCCAAACTTCTCCAACTGCTCGACGTCCTGCGGTCCGATACCCAGGTGCCTTGGGTCGATCCACATCGTCCCATCGATCCCAAACCCCAGCCTGATATGATGCTCCTCCCCACAATCCGGACACCGCACCGGCGTGAAAAAGAAGTCCAATTCACCGTCGTACTCGCTAACAATTTTCACCTTCGCGTTCATCTGTGGTTGTTCCTTTCTCTCTCAGTTGTTGATCTTCCGATAAAACTCAATGGCCTCAGGCGACACGTGCACGCCCTTGAACCACTCCTTGAAATTCAGCCCGGCCAGCGACCGCACCCGCGACACCGCCACATAAGCCTGCCCCGGTTCCCGCGCCGCCCGGATGTCCAGATAGGCCGAGTCCAACGTCAGCCCCTGCGCCTTATGAATCGTCATCGCCCAAGCCAGCCGCAGCGGAAACTGGCTGAAGCTCGCCGACTCCGGATCATCCTGCGCATACCGCCAAGTAAACCGCTCCACCGGAATCACCCGCCCATCCTTCACCCTCACCCAAATTCGCTCCCCCTCTCCTCCCCCGGAGGAGAGGGCCGGGGAGAGGAGGCCGTCCCCCACTCCGACCTCTGACCTCCGACCTCTGACCTCTGCTTCCACCACCGTCCCAATCTGCCCGTTGACGAACAGCGGCTCAGTCCGGCCCGGCTCATTCTTGTTGACCGTAAACATCACCAGGGCGCCGGGCTTCACTTGCAGCGTTGCGGGCGTCAGCAGGTTTCGGGTGAGAAACGCCCGTTGCAGGTCCGGCCCGCTCTGTTCTGCGTGCAACACGGTTTCCTCGCCGGGCAGCTCGGAAAGCTGGAACAAGTTCCACTTGTCCACCTGCACGTTGTGCGTGAACAGCCGCGGCATCGTGGACGGCGGATTGCTCCGCACCCTCGATTGCAAAATCCGCGCACTGTCGCCCCACACGCGGCCAACCCGGAAGTCGGCCAGCGCCCGGACGAATGCCGCCTCATCCTGCCGCCGCACCTTCTCGAGCATGAACGTGCGGAACCTCGCCGCCGCCCAGGCCGGCGATTGGAACCCCCAGTCATACGGCTCCGTCTCGCTGGTGCGGACCGGCGGCAGTTGCAGGAAGTCGCCGGTCACGATCACCTGGCACCCGCCGAATGGTTCATCGCGCCCGCGCAGCCGGCGGAACAGGAACTCGACGAACTCCAGTTGCCGCCCCGGCAACATGCTGATCTCGTCAACGACGAGCACCTCGCACCGCCGAACCCGGTTGAACCCCGCCACAATGGACCGCCGCGGATCCCGTTGCAGTTGCGCGAAGTAGTCCTCATTCGACTGCCCCGCCGCCGGCCCGATCAGCATCCCGCAAAACCGGTGAATCGTCATCCCCCCCACATTGAGCGCCGCCACCCCCGTCGGCGCTGTCACGCTCACCCGCCGCGGGCACTCCGCGATGAACGCCCGCAGTTGCGTGCTTTTGCCCGTGCCGCCCGGCCCGGTGAGGAAGCAATTGTCCCCACCGAGCGCGGCGGCACGGAACCGGTTCTCCGGCGTCAGCACGGCCTCCGCCAGCGCCTCGTAACCCGTCCATGGGCTCGGGGCTAACATCTCAAGCTGCGATTCCGAGCGCATAGGCAATCTTCGCCGTGAGTTCCAGGTCATTCCGCAGATACGCCTCCGCTTTCGCGCGGTCGCTCCGCCACAACTCCGCGAAGGCCTTGCCATCGCCATTCTTCGCCCCAACACCCAGGTGTTTGGCGATGCTATCCAGCGACCCCCGCGCCTGCCGGTCACCCAGTTGCCACGCATCCCGCAGATCAATCATCTGATCCCCCCAATACCGCCCCCGCCGAATCCCGAACGGAACCGGCACCCGCAACTTCCACGACCGCCGGAACAAAAACGGCAAATCGAACCCGAAGATGTTGAATCCGATCATCGGATTCATCCGCCCCATCTCGGCCTGCGTGTGCTGCCAAAACTCCCGCAAAGTCCGCGCCTCATCCTCGTGCCCGATGATCACGCACTCCCCGCTCTCCACTCCGACCTCTGGCCTCTGACCTCTGATCTCCGGAAAGACCAGCATCCCGATCG
>JAPLUA010000098.1 GCA_026397855.1 Verrucomicrobiota bacterium
CGCGCGCCTGTTGGTGCGCCCGCAATCCGGATGTATAGTGTCCATATGAATACAAATATCTCACGACGTGAATTCATCAAGCGAAGCTCAGTAGCCAGCGGCACGGCCGTATTGGCGACCGGCGCGGCCGGCTCACTTTTGGCGGCCGCCGGCGGCGACGCCTCCACCCCCGCGGCGCTCGGCGGTGCCAAAGCCCACGCCAAGAGTTGGCCCTCGTGGCCGGCCTGGGATCCGGCTAACGATTCCGAGGTCACCAAGGTGCTGCACAGCACCACCTGGTCGCGCAGCAAGCTGGTCAAAGAATTCGAGGAGAAATGGGCCGCCTTGATGGGGGCGAAATACTGCCTCGCCGTCGTCAACGGCACCAACGCGCTCAGCGCGTCGTTCATGGTGATGGACCTGAAGCCGGGTGACGAGGTCATCTGCGCCCCCTACACCTTCAGCGCCAGCCTGCTGGGCGTCCTTTACAAGAGCGCGATGCCGGTGTTTGCCGACATAGACCCCCTGACCTACCAGTTGGATCCCGCCAAGGTGGAGGCCAAGATCACCCCCCGCACCAAGGCCATCCTGCCGGTGCACATTTGCGGCTATGCGACCGACATGGAGCGGATCATGCAGATCGCCAAGAAGCACAACCTGAAAGTGGTCGAGGATGTCTGCCAGGGCCACATGACGGCAATCAACGGCAAGAACCTCGGCACGTTCGGCACCACCGGCTGCTTCAGCTTCCAAACCTCCAAAGTCATGCCCATCGGCGAAGGCGGGGCCATTATCACCGACGATGCCGAGCTCTACGACAAGCTCTACTCGTATCACAATTACGGTTTCAAGACCAACGTGACCCCGGGCTCGTATGACAACATCGCCGCCTTCATCCTGGGCAACAAGATCCGCATGGCTGAATACCAGGCCGCCATCGGCCTGTGCCAGCTAGGGAAACTCGAGGAGCAGACCCGCGTCCGCAACGAGAACGGAGCCTACCTCACACCCAAGCTGGCGGCCATTCCGGGCATCACGCCGGTGAAGCCCTATCCCAATGTGACCCGGCTCTCGTACTACATGTACCCGTTCATCTACAATGAAGCGGAGTTCAATGGCCTGCCACGCGCCGCCTTCGTCAAGGCCCTGGCGGCCGAAGGCGTGCCAGCCAGCCCCGGCTATCCGAAGTATCCGATCTACACCCAGGAGTTCATCCACGAGATGTTCAAGACCGAGGTGTACAAGAAGTTCTACACCAGCCAGGAGCTCGATTGGGAGGCTTACAAGGCCAGGAATGCGTGCCCCGGCCTGATGAAGACATTCGACACCTCCGTCTGGCTGAGCACCACCGGCATGTTCCTGGGCTCCAAAGCCGACATGGACGACGTCGTCCGCGCAGTGGAGAAGATCCACAAGAACTCGGCTAAACTCAAGGCAGCTTAAGCCGGGAATTGGATTGCCAGTCTCGTGTGGCCCCCTTTCAGCCCGTTCCATCCCGGACGCGCCGAACCCGGGATGCCCGGCTACATGGCAAGCCAGATGCCCTCGCGGTCGAGACGCACTTGGATGACCTGGGCGTTAACGCCGAACTTGGGAGCAACGCTGTCACTGAAGGCCGATCGAACGCCCTCGTAGGAGCGCCAGTGCGGAAGTTTCACATCGAACTGAACGGCAAACTCATCATAAAGCTGTTGCAAACGCTCTACAGGAACCAGCAGCCGGCCGGCAAACTCATTGGCCGCTTGCTCCAGATTGTACTTTTGACCGCCGCCACTGCGCGTCCAGCGAGCAAAATCATCGAAGGAGTCAAAACGAGCCCGCCCGGCAACCTCACGGTGAAGGACATAGTGCCCGAGTTCATGGGCGACTGAAAACCGCAGCCGGTTCTGTTTCCAGACCGGACCTTTCTCCCAGAAGACATAAGCCTCGGCGTCAACGTAGATCCCGGTAAAGTCCTGAGTAATGGCAGCGTCGGAATCGTATTTGGCAAACAGGTCGTCAAAGGGAATGATATCAAGTCGGAGCCTCAACTCGGCAAGAGAAAAAACATCCACCGGCAAATGCTGCGGCCTGCCATGCAGGTGTTCCCGACGGAAATCCTCTACCCTGCCCCAGACATCTTCCTTGCCGTTCATCCCTTGACTGCCTGATCCGGGCTGTGGAGCGCCCGGATGTCTTCGATGAACTCCTTGAGCTTGTCGCCTTCGAGTCTTGAACCGCGCACCGCACGAAAAAATGCGGGCAGAGCGGTTAGCACCCGCTGGTCCGAGGCCACATCTGGAGGAATCTCGCTGCGTGCAATGGCGGCAAGATCCAAGTACTCCTGTTTCTTGCATCTAGCCACGCCGAAGAACTTGGCCCAACGTTCGAGAACGCCAAGATCCTTGGGCGGCGCTGTGACCCCGCGCTCCATCTTGCTCCAATTGCTTGGGTCAACGCCAAGGTCCGAGCAACACTGCCGCAGAGTTAACTGCTTCGCAATGCGTAGCTGCTTGATCAATTCGCCGAAGTTCATATCAATTACAATACACAACCACTCACGGTGTGGTGTAAATTACACCACACATCCCATAGTGCCAAGCGCTTTCTTCCCGGCTTTCGACGACCTCCGTGAATATATGACCGGTGTCCAGCAGCACTACTTCCGCCATTGCCCGAAGCCTTCCAGGTATTTGGGGTTCGTGGCTAGATCGCTCACGCCGCTGTCAATGCAGCCGATGAAGTCCCCCATCCGCTCATACAGGCTCGGCCCATCCGCGGACCGGCCAACCGCAGGCGAGGGCAGCGCCTTTTCCAGCGCCGCGCACACGAGCTGGGCGGGCGGAACGTGCGTTTGCGCGCTCGTCGCCTACCTGACGGCTGCGGCTGCGGCTGCCATCTCGTCGAGCATCTGGCGGATGGACAGGTCCATCCAGCCGTGGCCTTTGCCGGGGCCATAGACGATCTTGCCCACGAAGGGCGGGTCGGCTTTGGCGAGGGACTGGTCGAGGAGGTGGACGGCGTTGTTCAGGAAATAGGTGTCGGCCTCGCCGGCGGCGATGTGGATCTTGCCGCGCAGTGTCGTACTTCTTCCATTGGGCGGCAACGTCGTGGTTGATTCTGCCGGTTTGCGGGTCCCAGAGGGGGACCGGCCGGCCATCGGCGCCGCGCGGGCTGAAGGCGGCAGTCCAGGCGCCCCATTGCTCACCGGACCGGGTGTAGCTGTTGCCGCGGCCCAAGAGGTTCTCAACGCCGACCTCGCGGCGCATGAGCAGCTTCACGTCACCATTCGGGTCGCGGGCGCTGGGGCGTTCGTTGCCGTATTTGTTCACGTAGGCGTTGTCATCCTTGTAAATGTTGACCAATTCGAGCGCGCGGAAGTCCACGGGGTCAGGACACGAGGCCCAGGCGCCGTTGAAGAAATCGGGGTAGAAGACCTGCAGCGCCAGGCAAACCCATCCGCCGGTGGAAACGCCGGAGACGAAGCGCGCGCGCGGCTGGGCGACAGCGCGGAAGGTGGCCTCGATGTGCGGGATGAGTTCCTCGACGAGGGCGTCGCCGTAGGGACCGTTGTTCGCTGAGTTCACGTAGTAGGGATCGCCGTTGGGGCCGGCGCCGTCCAGTTGGAGGAAGATGAATCGCGGGGCGTCGTCGGCGAGCCATGCATCCCGGAACTCGGTCTTCCTCTCCATCTGGCCCAGGACACCCGCGCAGCGGGAGTTCAAGCCACCGATGCGCACCCAAAGCGGGTAGCGCCGCGACGTCTCGCGCCCGTAGTCGCGGGGCAGGACCACGGCCGCGCGCAGGAAGATCGGGCGGCCGTGGAACTCGCTCAGGCGTTTGGACTGGATCTTGACGAACTTGACCTGTTCGGTGTCGGCGGGCAACAGGTCGGGCGGGATCTGCTGCGTCAGCTCCAGCTTCCAGGCACCCCCCCGGGCCGGGTCGAGATGCAGCTTCTGCGGCTGGCTATAAAGGTTGCCCGGCGCGTGGGGCGAACGCAGGTCGGTGTCGGAATCGAACAATGCCTGCGCATAGTAATCGCCCGGCGGTAGCGCGGAGAGGTTGGTGAGCGGGAAGGCGAAGGCGGTTGGGTCGAGCACGGCGGTTGCCCCGGGGGCGAAGGCATTCACGTCACGCGCCAGCACCTCCGGTGCACCAAGGCCGGTGCGGCCCAGGGTGACGCGCGGTTCGGGATGGTTCGTCGGGGAGAGGATGAGGAACAGGCGGCCATCCCTGGGTGCGGCGGGCAGGCTTTTGCCTTGGGAAACTTCAAATTGAAACACTGCCGGGCCTGCCACACCGGCTGCGGCCAGGGCCAAGGGTGCGAAGCAAAGCAGCAGACGCAGGATCGGATGGACGGTCTTCATGGCGAGGGGAGAATGCCTAACTCGTCGGCCCGCTGTCCCGGCACAAGCGCTGGAAGGCCAGAACCGTGGTGGCGAGCAGCACTGCGGCGCAGGCCAGGTAAGGAATGAGCGGCGAATAGGGCAGCAGCGTCGTGGCAAACACGGGCCCGAAGATGCGCGCAAGGCTGCCGGCGCCCTGGGCGACGCCGATGGTGGCGCCCTGTTCGTGCGAGGCTGTCAGGTTTGAGAGCATCCCGAACAGGGGCGGCCGGGTGAGGCTGGCGCCGATTGAGACCAACCCGAGCACCAGGAGCAGCCACACCCAGGGCAGGCCGTCCGAGTGCAGGAGCCCGGTCCATGTGAAATGCGACGAGCCCTTCAGGAACGGAAGCCAGGCGAGGCTGATGGCGGTGAGCACAAGACTCAGCACAATCAGCCGGGGCTCGCCCAGTTTCTTAACAAGCCGCCCGATGAGACCGCCTTGCACCAGCGCGCCGATGAGACCGCAATAGACAAACAGGTAGGCCACGGTGCTGGCCGAGGTCGGATCGTTCTTGAAGTCCAGGTGGAAATTGGCGCCCACCAGCAGGGGGAGCGTGCTCTCAAAGCAGCTAAAGCAGAAGGTGGCGAGAAAGAACACAACCACCAGCAGCCCGACCCGCGGCTGCCTGAGCGTGTGCGCCCACTGGTCCAGGTGCGGACGCGGGGCGGCCTGGGCTGAATCAGGGCGATGGCTTTCGGTGAGAATGAACAGGGCCAGCAGGAAGTTGCCGGCGCAGATCGCCGCCGCAACCCAGCCGGGGCCGGTGTCGCCCAGGTAGCGCAGGCTGATGCCCCCGATGAAGGGTCCGAGGATGAACCCGAGCCCGAACGCCATGCCGATGAGCCCCATCTTCTTCGAGCGCTCCGCCGGCGGGGTGATGTCCGCGATGTAGGCCTGGGCCACCGTGATGTTGCCGCCGCAAATCCCCGCAAACAGCCGCGACACCACCATCAGCCACAAGGCGGCGGTATGGTTCTCCAGGGCGGTGCTGCGCGCGAACAGCACGTAGGACACTGCCGCGCCGGCCGTGCTGATGAGCAGGATGGGCCGCCGACCATAGCGGTCGGACCACCTTCCCCAGATCGGCGCGAAGACGAACTGCATCGCGGAGAAGGAGGCGAAGATCAGGCCAATCACGAAGCCAGGGGCGCCGAAATGTTCGCTGTAGGACGGAATCAGGGGGACGATGATCCCGAACCCGATGAGGTCAATGAAGACCGTGAGAAAGACAACAAGGATGGATGGCTTTCTCATGGGGTGACGACTGAAAACGACTGCGCAGTATCCGGCTGATCCTCAAATAGCATGGGGGAAGTCTATGGGCGGATCGGCGCGAGTCAAGTAAGCCGG
>JAPLUA010000352.1 GCA_026397855.1 Verrucomicrobiota bacterium
AGCAACCGCAGGCTCGGGCAGTGGCGTAATGCTCTCGACGTGGACCTTGAGCTTGCCGGCAACGTCGTGGTGCAGTCGCAATTCAACCTCATGTTCGCCCAGCGCGCGGATCGGCTGTTCGAGATGGATCTTTTTCTTGTCCAGCGAGATGTCGAACTGCGTCTTGAGCTGGTCGGCGATCATCCCCGAGGTAACGGTGCCGAACATCTTGCCGTCCTCGCCAGTCTTGATTTTGATGAGGCAGATGAGCTTGGAAATGCTCTTGGACAGCTCGGTCATGCTGTTCAGTTCGTGGGCTTCGCGTTCTGCCCGGCGCTGCCGGAGGGATTCCAGGCGGCGTTTGTTCGTGCCGGTCAGGGGAATAGCCAGTCCCTGGGGAAACAGGTAATTGCGAGCGTAGCCGGCGGCGACTTTCACCTGGTCGGACTCGCCTCCCAGACCGACGATATTATGTGTCAGGATAACTTCAGTTTTAGCCATTGGAAATTAGGTATTGCGTGATGATTGATACGTGATGCGTGATGGAATCAGAACTCCAATCGCAAATGTCAGAATGGAACGTCGTCTTCTTCGTGGGGCGCTGGCTCGGGGCCAGCGGCAGCGGGGGCCTCTGTCGGAGCGGCAGGGGCCATAGGGGGCCGGGCAGGGCCACCACCTCCGCTTGGCGGCCAAAGGCGTCGATATCAACAAAGGTCACCTCTTCCTTGGTCTCGCCCGTTTCGGTCTTCCATTTCCGATTAATGGCAAGACCGAAGCTGGCGATAGCAGTCCCCTTGGAGGTGTATTTCAGTTCGGGGTCGCGTGTCAGGTTGCCCGCGAGAATGACCTTGTTGAAGTTGGCCATAGGTTCTCCTTGCTACTTGGTTGCCAGGGCAGGTTCGGCTTTCGGCGCCGGGGCGTTGGTGAGCAGCACCCTGAAGACATCTTCGGTCATCATCGCGAAGCGGTGTTTGAGCTGGTTCAGGACGGCTGGCTGGGTTTCGAAGATGATATTGACATAGAACCCGGCAGTGTAGCGTTTGTTCGCTACGCGGCTGAACGGCTTCTTGTCCATCTTCTGCACGGTTTCAACCTTGCCGCCCAGGGATGTGATCTCGGCGGAGATTTTGTCAATGGTATCTTTGATACCTTCTTCTTTGCCTGCCGTGTCAAGTATGAACAGGCCTTCGTATCGTTTCACTGCTCTTTTCTTTCGTTGGCGGAGCCGTCCACGACTCCGTTAAATTGATTCATTGCTTTTTGTATTCCGGCGTCCAGCCAGGTTTCCACCTGGTCGGACGCCACATCTAAAACTTTATCCATCAGAGCTGCTTCCGTCGAGCTAAATCGGCCAAGCACATGCCCGGTTATTTCCCGGGTGCCGTCCTGGCGCCCGATGCCGACCCGGAGCCTGGCATACTCACGAGTGCCCAGATGCTGCTCTACCGACTCCAGCCCGTGGTGCCCGCCGCTGCTGCCACCCGGCCGCATCCGGATCTGGCCCATCGGCAGATCTGCATCGTCCACAACAACCATAACCTGCGGAAGCGGAACCCGGTAAAAGGCCAGCACCCCGCCCACCGCTTCGCCGCTGGCATTCATATACGTCTGCGGCTCGCAGAGAATGGCTCGCAAGCCGCCCCGCTCTGCCCGGGCGAGGCGTGCGCCGAATTTTCTCTCGTGGCTCCAAGTCGCCCTCCAGCGGCTGGCCAACTGCTCGGCCACAAGAAAACCCGCGTTGTGCCGGGTCTTCGCGTAATCCGCACCGGGATTGCCCAAGCCCACGATGAGATACAGGTTCTCCATGCGCGGGACCAGTCCGACGGCCCGGCACCCGCCAGGCCGTCGCCCAAATTACTTCTTCTTGTCGGCAGCCGGCGCGGCCTTCTTGTCCCCGGCGGCGGGGGCAGCCTTCTTGTCGGCGCCCGGGGCGGCTTTCTCCGCACCCTTGGCCGGGGCCTTCTCCGCGCCCTTGCCGGCCGGAGCGCCTTCTTCGCCGTCTTCCTTCTTTTCCTTGATCATCTCGACGTCGCCTGCACCCGCTGCTCCGGCTTCCGCAGCCTCTGCGGCTTCCTCTTCCTCCGTGCGCGGCGCGGCTACGGCAATGACTGGAATCCCCTTGTCGCCGATGAGTTCAACCTCGGCTGGCACCTTGAGTTCCCCTAAATGGATGGCCTGGCCGATCTTCAGGTGGGTGACATCGGCGAGGATGGTTTCGGGCAGATCCTTGGGAAGGGCCCGGACCTTGACCTTGAACAGGACGTGCTCAAGCACGCCGCCATCGGTCTTAACACCCTCGGCCTCGCCGACGGTTTCGACGGGCACCATGATGGTGACCTTCTCGTTCTCGGCAACTTCGTGAAAATCAACGTGCAGCACCTTGCCCGAGAGCGGGTGATGCTGAACTTCCTGCACCAACGCCAACCGCTTGGGACGGGCATCATCCTTGACCTCCAGGTCCACCAGCAGGTTCTCGGAGAGCGAATGGTGAATGAGGTCTTCCATCTCCTTGGACTTGACCTCGAGGTTTTGGGGCGGGGCTTGCCGACCGTAAATGACTGCGGGTATGCGGCCGGCAGTGCGGAGGGCCTTGGCCCCCGCGCGGCGTGTCAGCGCGCGTGATGTTGCGTTTAGTGCTACAGATTTCATTGTCTTTAAATGTCTTGGCTTCGGCGCCCAGCGGCTAGCTGGTGCGCCCGCCTTTAAACTCAAACAGCGAAGTGACCGACGAATTGCTATGGATTCGCTTGATGGCTTCGCCCAAGAGCCCTGCCACCGATAAGGCGGTAATCTTCACGCCCCGAATGGCAGGGCGCAGGACAGTATCAGTTGTTACGAGTTCGTCAATAGCTGATTTTCGCAATCTTTCGATGCCTACCCGGTTGAGGATCGCGTGCGACACGCAGGCCAGGATCCGCTTGGCTCCCTTGCGCTTCAGCAGATCAGCCGCCGTCACCAGCGTTCCGGCTGTTTCCGTCAAATCATCCACCAGCAAAACGTCCTTGCCCCGGATCTCGCCGATCAGGGCCATGGACTCCACCTCGGTTGCGCTCTTGCGGCGCTTGGCCACGATGGCCAAGCCGCCCGCCAGCACCTGCGAATAGGCATACGCCATCTTCAAGCCGCCCACGTCCGGGCTCACCACCACCAGGTTGCGCAGGCCCTTGCCTTTCAGATACTCATACATTACCGGCGCCGCATAGAGATGGTCCACCGGAATATCGAAGAACCCCTGGATCTGCTGCGCGTGCAGGTCCATTGTCAGGATGCGGTTCGCGCCCGCCGCCACCAGCAGGTTGGCGACCAGCTTGGCCGTGATGGGCACGCGGGGCTGATCCTTGCGATCCTGCCGCGCGTAACCGTAGAAGGGCAGCACCGCCGTGATCCGCGCCGCGCTCGCCCGCCGCAGCGCGTCAATCATGATGAACATCTCCATCAGATGATGGTTGGTCGGCGGGCTCGTGGACTGCACGACAAACACATCCTCCCCGCGCACGTTCTCCTCGACCTTGACGAAGGTCTCCCCGTCCGGGAACGGCTTGATGGTTGACCTGCCCAGGTCAATGCCGATGTAACGGGTGATGGCCTCGGCCAGGGGCCGATTTGAACTGCCGCTAAAAACTTTCACAACGAGTTAGTTCTTTCCGCAAAAACAAAAGCCCACCCGGCGGGTGGAGAAAAGCAGACATTACTGTAGCAGGCGGGAATCCTGGCGCAAGCCGAATTCGCCCCTGAATTCTCACGCGAATTGCTGGTTTTTGTCACACCTCAAGCCGAGGGAAGCCAGGTCCACGCGTGCGGAGGTAAAACCTGCCCGTTTCCATGCAAGATCCGGGACAGGTCGGCAGGTGCCCTGGCCCCATTCCAGATGCAGGGCATTGGAGCCGTTTGTAACATTCCGTGGCTGCACGCGAGGTTGGCCGATGTAACAAGCGGGGCGACAGCCCGTCCCGGCGACCCCGGTGCCGTGCCTCCCCGGCGCTCCAAGCGTGTTCCAACGGTAGTGCCCCGGTAGCACTACGGTATTGCCCCCGTAGCAGCCCCATGTTGATCAGATCAACATGGGGCCGCTACCGTAGT
>JAPLUA010000099.1 GCA_026397855.1 Verrucomicrobiota bacterium
CCGGTGGGGGAGGATGCGCGGTTGATGATGCCCTGGAGGCGCTGCGTGAAGGAGCTGCCGGCAGCGGCCGGGTTGGCGCCGGGGAGCGTGGGGCCACCCGGAGGCACAGGCATCCCCGGCAAGGCGTTGCCCGGCATGCCGGGTCGGCCCATGGTACCGCGGGAGCCCGTCGTACGGCTGCCGCCGGAACTCCCGCCACTCGAACCGCTGGCACCACCGCTGAGGCTGTTCAACGCCCCCGCTATCTCGGACGCCTGCGCGTACTTGATCGGGATGACCTCCTGCACAAACTCGGACGGCACCGCCACGTCAATCTTGCTGATCATTTCCAGCATCCGCTTCACGTTTTCCGAGTAGTCCCGCAACACCAGCATCTGGTTGGCATCCAGGGGCAGGATTGCGTTGGGAATCTTCATGAAGGGGGTCAGCGCCGCCACCACCTCGCTGGGCTTGACGTTGGTTAGCTGCACCAGGTGCGTCACGTATTGCCCCAGCTCGGGCAGTTGCGAGGCGTTGTTTGTGCTGAAGGCGCCGGCTGCCGATCCGCTTTGAGGCTCACCCACCACCTTCATAAACTTGTCGCCATTAGGGACCATGGTGACCCCGTTGAGCGCCAGCATCGCCTCGAGGGCCTGGATGCCTTCGCGAACGGTCAACTGCCCCTGCGTCTTGAGCACGATCGACGCAGTAGGCAGGGTCGTCGGCCGCAGCAGGGTGCGGTTCACCAGCATGCTGTAGATCTCCAGCACCTGGCTGATGTCGGCTCCGCGGAAGTCAATCATCCCCTCCGGCAGCGGCTCGTCGCCGGGAGACTTCCTGGCACCAGCGGCAGCGGTCAACGAGTTCGTTCCCACGGCTGCTGCCGGGGGAGCGCCTGCGGGCACTGCTGCCGGTCCGGCTGCGGACACGGGTGCCGGAGCGGCTGTCGGCAGTGCTGTCGGTCCCGCTGCAGGCACAGGCAGAGCGGCTGCGGACGGCACCGGGTTGGCGGGGCCGGCAGCCGGGGAGGCCTTGGTTTTAGGAGGTGCGGGCAAGGCGGGCAGAGCGGCAGGGGGGAGATTGGTGGCAGTCCTGGACCGGACAACGGGAGCAGGAAAAGCCATGCCCGGGGCATTGGTGGCGGACTCCAGGATGCGGCGCTGGTTCTGCCTCGCGATTTCGGCGCGATTGGTGGCCACGCTGAAGGCGGCGGCGCTGGCCGGCGTCATCGGGGGAGGCGGCAGGGCCGGCGGGACCTGAGCGGCCAGGCTGAGACCGGTCACCAGCAGAATAAGGGATGCGCCTTTTACGGTCATTTGGCGGGAGCGGTTGACGGTTTAGATGAGGCGGTTTGCCCCGCCTGGGCGGCCTTCTTGGGCGGGTTCTTCTGGTAGCTGGCCACCAGGGTCACGTTGGCAACAAGCTGCTGGCGGGGAGGGTCCGGGCGGACGGTCAGGCCGCGGACCCGGATGAGCGAGCCGCCATCCCCGAGCTTGTAAAGGAAATCCACGAGCTGGGGTTCACCGGACTGGGCCTGGATGGTTTGCGTCAGCTCGATGAAGAAATCATTGGTGTGGGGAGTCGTGCGCCCAGTGGAGGTGACATTGACGCCGCTCTGCGACTGCTGCATCAGGATGGTGGAGGAGAAGTTGTGCTGCTGGTCTTCCAAGGGCACTTCCGCGCCCTCGCCGACCATGCCGGCAATCGCCGCCCGGTATTTGGGGATCTGTTCGCATTCGGCCTGCCAGAGCTGGAGCTTTTTGAGCACCTCGGCCCTGCGGGCCTGCGTCTGGCGGAGGTCGGAGAAATGCGGGAAGACAAACCAGGCGTTGACCACCAGAAACAGGATCACCCCCACGGCCACCACCAGGCGCTTCTCGAAGGGGCGAAGGTTCAGCTTGTCCAGGTAGCCGGTCATAGTGTTTCCCCCCGTTTGAGTTCCAGGACACAGCTCCAGGTCAGGGTGTTGCCGACCCCCTGGTGATACGTCAGGTGCTCGCCGGCCGCGGAGTCAAACAGCGGCTGGCCGTTGGCCGTTGCTTTCCGGAGGTCCGCGTCGAAGTCCACGAGCCGCTTGCTCTGGTCTACCGGGGCCGTGCCGTTGAGGGAGAGGCGCCTCCCGTCGTTGAAGTTATAGGACTCGAGCTGGACGCCGTCCGGGAGCAGCTCCGCCACCGCTTTCCAGCAATCCAGCGCCGCCCATTTCAGATCCTGCCGGTCCTTCAGGACCTGGAAGCGGGCCTTGAGCTGCATGGAGTTGGTGTAGGACTGGCCCAGGTTGGCGACGGCCTGCTCGACTTTGTTCGTCCCCATCTCGGCGACTTGCAGCCAGGCGAAGTAAACCAGGAGCCCCAGCAGGTAAACCCCGATGAGCGCGCCCAGCCCCCCCATCCAGAGGCGGTCAATGAACTGCTGCTGGTAGCGGACCGAATACTCGGGCGGCAGCAGGTTGGCCTCCGGCTCGGCTTGCGCCACGCGCTGGGCGGTAAGGGCCGCCAGGGCCGCGGATGCGAGCGTGGGGATGACATCAATGTCCTGCTCCAGGCCCTCGCGCAGGGCTGGCTCCCATTCGGCAACCATCCGCGGGTCGGCGACCAGGTGCCACTTCGGCGGGGCGGTCAGCCATCCTTCGAGCTCGCCGGCCCAGGCCATTTGGAGCAACTGCTCCTTCAGGTTCGCGCCGCGGTTGGCGTGGGAGAGGGTGATCAATGCCAGGTTCTGCAGCACGCCCGCATACCACCAGGCCACCACCGCCGCCGGGCTCCCGCTGCCGGGCTCGGGATAAATCCAGGCGCCGTCCCCGGCAACCACCGTGGCCTGCAACTGGTCCAGGCGCGGCATCTCGAGCCGGTCGGCCAGATAGCCCTCCCCCTCGAGCTTGCCCAGGAACTCCTCCACCGCGTTGCGACCGGCGATCATCACAATCACCGTCTGCAGGTCGCCCTGGATGTGCGGCAAAACCCGGATGCTCCAGACAATTTGCGTCGCCGGCATCGGGGACAGCTTCTCGAGCTGCAGCTCCACCATGGAGACGGTTTCGTCAAAGTTGCTGACGGGAAACTGCGCGACCCGCAGAAAGACCTGCTCGGGCGGCAGCCATGCGATGTTGAGCTTGCGCTGCCAGAGGTTGCGCCAGTCCTTGGCCACGATCCTGGCGGGCAGGGGCTGGCCAACGGGGGTGGTTTGCTCCCGGTGCAGGACAAATCCCCTGCCCTTGGCGGTAAATTGCCAGATCTGCCGCGCCTCGGGGCCGACCTGAAGGACGTTGCAGGAGCTGATGGGGACTCTCCTGACCTTCCGGGCCGTTGCCTGGCCCGCCACCTTCGGCGCCGATTCCCCCGACCCGGCCTGCCCGGTCGCAGCCGACCTGGACTTGAAGAACTGAAAGAGCGAAACGGCGCCAAAGGACAGGCACAAGGCGACGACCGTCACCACGGGATAGAAATACCGGCTGGCCAGCAGGCGGCGGAGTTGGTCCGCATAGGCGGCTCCCCCTTTGGCCGGGGCAGTCTGCGCGGCTGCAACCGCCTTGGCGGCCGGAGCACCCCCCTGCGGCCCCGCCTTGGCAGCCGGAGCGGACGGAGCGATCCCTTGCGGCCCCGCCTTGCCGGGCGGGCCGCTGCGGGGCTGAAACCCCAGCGCATTGGTCCTGGCAAAGGGCCGCTGCAAAGCCGAAGCTGGCACAGGCCTGACTCCGGGCGGGAGGACTGCCACCGGGCTGGGCCGGACGGGAACACGCGGCGCGGCGGCGGCCGCGTTGGTCGCGACAGGCTTGCCGGATTTGTCCAGGGCGGGTTTGCCGGGTTTGCCCGAGGCGGGCTTGCAGCCGGCCAAGGCCGCCGCCAGGAGGCATACTCCGAGCAACAGGGGCGCGCCGCACAGCCTGAAGGCGGACCTCCAGAGGGGGCTCTCCCGGGGGACGCCGGCGCGGGCTGATTGTCGGATAGGCAAATTCATCCTCAGCCTTTTATCCCGGCTTCTGCTTGCGGTCCTCGGCGAGCGCATCGAGATGCTCCTCGATCTGGGTGACGCGCAGGACCTCCTCAATGGTCGTCTGCCCGTTGCGGACCTTGTTCCAGCCATCCGTCCGCAGCGTGCGCATCCCCTGCTCCATCGCCTTCTGCGCGATGGTTGAAGCCGCCGACCGGTTCAAAATCAGGGGCCGCATCGCCTCGTTCAGGACCAGCAATTCGTATATACCCATCCGGCCCTGGTACCCGAACTGCCGGCACTCCTCGCACCCGGTCCCGTGCCAGAATTTCGCCGTCTCAATCTCGTCCTCCGGGAACCCGATCCGGCGCAGGTAATCACGCTCGACCTTCTGCTCCTTCTTGCAGTGCGGGCAGATGGTGCGGACCAGGCGCTGGGCCATCACGGCCTCGACCGAGGAGGCCACCAGGAAGGGCTCGATGCCCATGTCAATCAGCCGCGTGAAGGCGCTCGGCGCGTCGTTCGTGTGCAGCGTGCTGAACACAAGGTGCCCCGTCAGCGCCGCGCGAATCGCGATCTCCGCCGTCTCAAGGTCGCGCACCTCGCCGACCATGATCACGTTCGGGTCCTGGCGCAGGATGTGGCGCAACCCCATCGCGAAGGTCAGACCGATCTCCGGCCGGACGGCGATCTGGTTGATACCTTTGAGCTCATACTCGACCGGCTCCTCGATCGTGATGATGCGCTTGTGGACCGAGTTGATGGTGCTCAGGAAGGCGTAGAGCGAGGTGGATTTGCCCGAGCCGGTAGGGCCGGTGACGAGGAAGATCCCGTGGGGCTTGACGATGATCTCGCGGATGGCGTGCTCTTCGAGCGGCGAGAACCCGAGCTTGTCCAGGCTCAGGAAAATCTTGCCGCGCGTCAGCAGCCGCAGCGACACACTCTCGCCATAGACGGTCGGCACCGTGGAGACGCGGATATCTATCTCCTCGCCCTTGATGCGGACATTGATGCGGCCGTCCTGCGGCAGGCGCTTCTCGGAGATGTTCATCCCCGACATGACCTTGATGCGCGAGATCAGCGCCGCCTGGTAGCGCTTGAGCTGCGGGGGCATCGGCGTCTGGTGCAGGATGCCGTCAATGCGGTAGCGGATCCGCAGCTCGTCCTCGGCAGGCTCAAAGTGAATATCCGTCGAGCGGTCCTTGTAGGCCTCCCAGATGACCTGGTTGACGAACTTGATGACGCTCGCCTCCTGGTCGCCCTCGGTAATCTCCTTGTCCTCCCCTACCAGCAATTCGATCGGCTCATCGGTGTCCATCTCGTCGAGGGTCTCAGCCCCGACGCCATAATACTTCTTGAGCGACTTCTCCAGCTCAACCCGGGTGGCCAGCGCAAAGGTCACCGGGCTGCGGGCGTCAAACCGGACGGCATTGAGCATGGCTGTGTCAAACGGGTTGCTCACCGCCACCTGCAAGGCCCCATCATTCACCTGGGTGGGCAGCACGGCGTATTGGAAAGCGACCTTGGTGGAAATGCGGTTGCGCGCCTCCGCCGGGATGGTCAGCTTGGGGAGGTCGAGGTAAGGCCAGTTGAGCGCCTGGGCGAGCTGCTGGAGGAAAACGTCCTCGGCAAGGCCCCGTTCACGGCAAATAAAGGCCAGCAACGTCTCTTGCGAGCCGCTGGCTACCGCGACCTTCCAGGCCTTGCTCCACTCGTCGAATTGAGCAGGCGTAGCAAGGCCCATCTGGGCCAAAAACTGTTTCAGCGATAAAAAAGGCATCCGTCACAAGGCAAAATACTTGCCATCCGTGTTCTGATACACTGCAAGCTAGGGAAAGTTGCGATGGGGGTCAAAGGTTTTAGGGGCACCGGGGATTGAAAACCGAAAACCGACCCCGGCAGACTGCTGCGCGACGGGAGGGGGGGGCGTGATGCGTGATGCGTGATGCGTGATGATGGGGGGGGGCCTGGCAGCCTCGGCCCCCCTTCCCCGCTCACACGCTCACACGCTCACATCGCAGACCGCAAATGCCGCCGGAGCCTGATCAATGCGCGGCACCCGATCCGAAGCTGCATGGCGCCCCGGCCGAGCGACAATTCCCCTTCATATCGATTCACGGCCGAGGCTATTGATGGCGTCCCGGTTGACGACCAGGGACCGGTCCAGGAACACCACCTCCGGCCGGATCGCCTCCGCCAGGGCGGCTGCTGTGCGAATATCCCCGGCTTCACCCGCAACCGTGATGAAGGGATGCTTCTCCAACAGGGTGGACAGGCGCTTGCGCGCGAGGCGCTCATCATCCACCAGCAGGGCTTTCATGATCGCACCTCCGGTCCGGCGGCGGCCGGCAAGCGAATGCTGCAGCAGACCCGACCTTCCCTCGCAACATGATCGAGCCGGGCGGCACCCGCATACAGAAGATCCAGGTGCCGGAATTGCAGACCTCCACGTGCAGTTGGCCCTCCTCGTGCCGGGCGGTAATCCTGATACGCAAGGGGGACGGGCTGGTTATCTGACCATACTTGATCGCATTCTCGACCAGGGGTTGGACCAAGGCAGTCGGTGCCTGGGCACACCGGGCAGGTTCAGCGGCCTGTATCTCGTATTCCCGCCCTTGAGCCGCTGCTCCAGCAACTGCCCAAAGGGGCGCTGGAAGGCGGTCTGATTACTGCTGATGCCCTCCATTGTCAGCAGGAGAGCAGCCGCTTCATCACTCAGGAACTGGGGGCCGATTATCTCTTTGGCCTCAAAGGCAACCAAAGCGGCATTCTGGAGCGGGCCCAAGCCAGGCTCCCCCAGGTTTTTTGTCACATGAAAGGCCCTGCTCCTTGGCGACGCCCGGAACTTTGGCGTTGACAGATGGCACGTAAGCCGGACTATGTCCCCCCAATGTTCGGTGCCTGCCTGGAAGCAGGCCACTCAGTCAAATTCATAACCTGATAATCTATGAGCAATCAAACGACACCCTCAGCCGGCCAACTTCCCGGCTACATCACCAGTGCCGTCCCCAACCCGAAGGCCAACCGCGCGCCCTGGTACAAAAACACCGCCCCCACCTATGCGGGCATCTTCCTCTGGTTCGTGTTCTGGCAAGGTGCCACCACCACCCAGGCTGGCTTTCTGGGCGGCACCCTTGCTCAAGGCGTTGGCCCGGCTCTGCTCGGCCTGCTGCTCTCCGCGGTGATCTGCCACTTCCTCTTCTACCTTGTCCCCGGTCTATTCGGCATGAAGACGGGTCTGCCGCTCTATATCGTCGGCACTTCAACTTTCGGCGCGCAAGGCGGCTTCCTCATGCCCGGGTTCCTGATGGGGGTTTTGCAGTTCGGCTGGCTGGGAGTGAACATTTACTTCTCCTCCCTGGCCTTGAGCGCCATGATTCCTATCAAGGCGGAGATCATCATGGTGGTGTGGGGCCTTCTCGCCGCTTTCGTCGGCCTGAAAGGCATCCAATACGTCGCCAAGGTGGCCACCTACCTGCCGCTGATTCCGCTATTCACGCTGATTTGGCTGTTCGCAAAGACGGCCGGCAGCATCGGCAGCTTTGAGCCGGCAAAGATGGTGGCGGCGCAGTTGGCGCTGGCGCCGACGGCACCCCCGAGCCTGGCGGGCATTGGCGTGATTGCCGCTGTCATGACCTATGTGGTCGGTTTCTTTGCCACGGCGGGTGCCGCAGGCGTGGACTTCGGCCAGAACAGCCGCGACAAGAACGACGTGAGCATGGGCGGTCTGGTGGGGGTCGCGTTGGCCATCCTGGTCACCGCCGGTCTTTCGATCCTGGTGGTGGCAGGCGTTTACGGCTCGCCGGAAATGAGCGCGAAGGCGATTGCTGCCGGCACCGAGAAGAAGGGCTTCATCCTCGACACCTTCAACCTGATCCCCGTGGTGCTGGGCCCGGATATGGGGAAATGGGTTATGTTCCTTCTGGCATTGGCGGCCTTCCCTCCCGGCTGCTTCTCCTCGTTCATCGCCGCCAATAGTTTCAAGACGACCCTCCCGCAAGTGAATCCGTTCATCTCGGTCGGAATCGGTGCAGCGGTGAGCATCATGCTCGCCGTGACCGGTTACGCCGGCAAGGTGATCCCCGTCTTCGTCATCATCGGCGCCTCCTTCGGCCCGATCTGCGGCGCCATGATGGTGGACTACCTGCTCAACGGCGGCAAATGGAGCGGTCCGCGCGCGGGCTTCAACCCGGCCGGCTGGATCGCCTGGGCCGCCGGTTTCGTGGTGGGCATCCTGCCCAACCTCGGCGTGAATGTCCCGGCCGCGCCTGTCCTCGCCTTCGTGGTAGGTGCCGTGGTCTTCTTCCTCTGTGCCAAGATGGGCCTGCAATCGGCAGTGGTGCCGGTCTCCGGTGCGCTGGCTGAAGCGACCAAGTAAACGGATCGCTGGCTTTCAAACCCGCCTCGCGCCCCTCGGGGTCGAGGCGGGTTTTGCTTTATATGGAGTGGTCCATCGAGGACAGCGATCCTCCCGCGCGCCAGCGTGGACCCATCGCCGGAGGCCGGGACCCGGCAAGAAGGAGATTACAGGGTATCCAGGGAACGTTGAAACGACCTTGAAACGACCTTGAAACGACGTTGATACTACCTTGCTGCTACGGGGAGTCCCTGGAGGCACTGCGGTTGGATTATGGAGTTGCCACGCGAGGACGCGGGCATCCTTCCCCTTCAATTCCCGCTCATCCCTCCGCGTCGTC
>JAPLUA010000519.1 GCA_026397855.1 Verrucomicrobiota bacterium
AACGTAACAAAGCGGCAGCCGGGAGTTGGACGGACCAACTGCGGAACACGGGTGGACAGAGCTGCGCGGACTGCGAAACGGGGGTGGGGAGAAGGTCTGGAATGCCCCGCAAACGCGCCTGGAGCCCGCCAGATGGCCTTGACGGGTCCGGGTGGTATGGTGGGGATCCCGGGAATGTAACAAATCGCTTTAATGCCCGTTATCCGGTGTGACGTAACAAAAGCACTGGAGATCCGATGGGGCTTGCGGTGAGCTTGTCAGGGTTTCCGTGCTATCATCAGGTCGCTCCCACCGGTTTGGACGAAAATGGCCGTGCCCCTGAAGAATGCGAGATGCGCGCCGAACCGGGTGCGCCTCTTAGCTTTTTCCAAGACTGCCACCACTGGGTGAACGGAGCGCGGACATTCTTGTCCGCTCCCCGAGCGCAGTCAACCTCCAGGCGGACAGGAATGTCCGCGCTCCGGACAGATGCGAGATGGGCACTTGTTTTGTTCTTTTGCAACAAAAGCATTTACAAGATAGCCTTAATGTAGTAAAAGGTATTATGTGCGGCAGTTTTGTGGCGGGATGGGTAGGGTAATTGGGTCGAACGCTTCAAGCGCCGCAGCAAATGGCGAAGGCCCGGGGCGCCGGCATGTTCCCGGGTCAGAGCGTTTGCATCCTCGAAATCGGTGTTCGGCCGGCATTCCGGGCTGGAATGAGTGAAATGTGCGGGTCAGGTCGGTTGGTGCCCAATAACCGTAAATCAACTTGAGTCAGCTTATGACAGCCAGAACACTTGCAACGGGTTTAATTGTATCTTTTCTCGGGTGTGGACCGGCGCTCGCGGGGCTCGTCTGGTCGGATGAGTTTAATGGTTCGGCGATAGATCCGGGCATCTGGACCTATGACGTCGGGGGAGGGGGCTTTGGCAATGGGCAATTCGAATACGACACCGCCCGGCACGAGAACTCCTATGTCACGAACGGGAATTTGGTGATCGAGGCTCGCCGGGAGAATTATCTCGGGAACTCGTTCACATCCGCCCGCATGCTCACCCAGGGGCGATTTGCGTTCAAGTACGGCACGCTCGAAGCCCGGATCAAGCTCCCCAATACCGCCAACGGTTTGTGGCCGGCCTTCTGGATGATGGGCAACAACACCGGCGGGATTCCCTGGCCCGCGTGCGGGGAGTTGGACATTGTGGAAATGGGCTCCAAGGCCGGGATCGAACAGGGTCTTCAGCAGCGGAAGATGAACTGCGCCATCCACTACTCGGATGCCGGCGGGGCCCACGGCATGTTTGCCGCGTGGACCAATGCCCCGGCGGACCTGAGCCTGGATTATCATCTCTACAAGATGTCGTGGACGCCGACCACCATTAGCTTCTATCTCGACGACGTCCCCTTCGGATCCTGGGACATCACCGCCGATTACCTCAGCGAGTTTCATCAGCCGTTCTTCCCGATTCTGAACATTGCGATCGGCGGCTATGATCCCTCCTATACGGGAGTTTACAGCCCGGCGGCAGTCACCGCCACGTTTCCGGCGCGGATGTATGTGGATTGGATCCGGCTTTACGACAATCCTTACACGGAGGTTTACCTGGGTGATGCGGCGGCGGAAACCGGCAACTTCGGGGTTTACACGGAAACGACCCCGGTCAACCACTCGCTGAGCTATCAAACCGGCACGGAACCGGGATTTGAGTATGGGACCAACGCCGCTCTCTACATCTGGAACAACATGACGCCGGCCACGCCGCCGGCTCCTTCCGAGGGGAGCACCTGCTGGTCGTTTGATATTGCCGGGGGCGGGTGGTTCGGGATGGGGGTGCTGGTTCCGAACTTTCGGAACATGAAGAACTACTCGGATGGGTATCTCCATTTTGACGTCAAGACCACTGGGGCGGCGTCCATCAAAGTGGGGATCAAGAGTTCCCGGGGCGGGGAATTCTGGCTGCCGCTGGGAACGGATCAGACCTCCGAGTTCGGGTTTGCGCGTGACGGCCAATGGCATGCTTTGAAGATTCCGCTGAACCGGTTTGCCAACACGGATTTCCGCACCATTCATCAGATGTTCATGATTGCGGGCGACCCACCGGCTTCGGCGTTGAACCTGTCCATTGACAATGTCTGGTGGGAACCCAGCGTGGCGAGGCCGACGCCCTCAGGCGGGAACTTTGGCGTTTTCACCGAGACGGCGTCGCACAAGACGGCGGGGGAATTTGGCCTGGGTGTCCAGGGCGACTTTTTCATTTGGGAGCACACCCTGGTGGCGGGCCCCCAAAACCCGTATGAGGGGAGCCAGAGCATAAGCCTTCAGTCGGCGCCCGGACAGACCTGGTTCGGAGCCGCCTTTACGCCGAATACGAAGTTCAATCTCACGGCCTTCAACAACCCGAATGGCAAATTGCGTTTCGCCATGAAGACGAGTTCCGGCGTCACGTTCATGGTCGGCCTTAAGAGCGGCAACATGGATGGCGTCGGCCAGAAGTGGATCAATTTCCAGGCGGGCAGCGACCCCTACGGATTTGTCCGGGATGGCCAGTGGCATACGGTCGAGGTGCCGGTTTCCGATCTATGCCCGGAAGTGGATTTTACAGAGGTCAGCCAGCTCTTCCAGGTTTTGGGCAGCAGCGGCCCGATCTCCAGCATCGAGCTGGACGATATTTACTTCGCGGGCGGCCGCGCCTTTCAGACCAACGTCGTTTCCGCCGCCATCCTGGAGGGGGTTGGTCTCTACTGGCCGACGCTCGTCGGCACGAATTACACGATGCAATGGACCTCCGACCTCGCCACCAACGCCGCCTGGAGCACTCTGATCGGTCCCGTGGTGGGGGATGGCACAACCCACTGCCTGTTTGACCCGATCGGGGCTACATCGCGCAGGCTTTACCGTATCCTGCAATCGCCGTAAACAGAGCCAAGTGGCCGCAGGCCCTTGTGGGAAAACAAAGCACCGGGAACAGTAATAGAATCTGACAAACCTCCGCGCCGTCGGGTTGCTCAGCAACCGCCAGCACCAGAACCAAGAAATGCAATTGGCCATGAATACAACTCCCCAAACCCTTCTGAATCGCTCCTGTCCGCCCGCGCGGGCAAACTCCGTGGCCGCACAGCCAGGCCCGCGCGCATTTCTACGATTACTGGCAAGCCTGGCCGTGCTGGCGATGGCGGGCATCGCGAACGCCTCGATCATCGCTTACGAGCCATTCAATTACGCGCTGGGAGCTATCAACAACGGGGCCGCCACCACCGCCACGGGAACCCCCACTGCGACCACCGGCGGCGGGTTCTCGGGCACATGGTTTGCGGGCGGCACCGGGTGTGCGATTGTTGGCGGCCTGACGTATGCCGGCTTGCCGACGGCCAATAATGCGTTGCAATGGAGCCCATCCGTCAGTTATCAAGGCGAGAATCTGGCCACCGCCATCACCCCCGCCACCTACGGCACGGTTTATGTGAGTTTTCTCTACAAGGCCCCCTCCTACACCGCCAACAAAAGTGGTTTAGCCCTGGATAACGGTGCTGGCGCCAATCAAGGTTATTACCTGGGCATGACCGCCTCGGGGACATTCGGGGTGGCCACGGTTGACAACGGCACCGGGACAGTGCTGGGGACGGCTGCCGGCACCATCAGCTTCAACACCACCTATTTCATCGTGGTGGAGTTCGACAAAGATTCAGGCGGCACCTATTACAAGAGCGGCAACATCTGGATCAATCCGACGCCCGGCGGCGCGCAGCCGGCAGCCAGCGGGACGTTCACCGGGAGCTATACCCTGGCCACTAAGTTCGCCGACTTTCTCACCTTGGGTTCCGGCGTGATAACCGATGAGATTCGCATCGGCACCACCTGGGAGGATG
Source organism: Verrucomicrobiota bacterium (assembly GCA_026397855.1). GTDB lineage: Bacteria > Verrucomicrobiota > Verrucomicrobiia > Limisphaerales > UBA8199 > JAPLUA01. The sequence goes on from JAPLUA010000519.1 coordinate 3,849, forward strand.
TGACGCCCGCCAGCGTTTCCGCCCCTTCGATACCGGCAGACTTGCAGGTCACTTCATCGGGAGCGAACACCGTCAGCTTGAGCTGGACTGCCTCCAGTGGCAGCCCGACCAGCTACAATGTGAAGCGCGCGACCACCAGCGGTGGGACCTACAGCACAGTCGGCACCACGACCGCCCCCACGGTGATCTACACCGATACAGTGACGGGTGGCGCCACCTACTACTACGAGGTGTCGGCGGTGAACGGGGGCGGCGAGAGCGTCAACAGCTCCTATGTGTCCGCTACGCCCACCCTCGGAGCGCCGACCGCCCCCACCGGCCTGGCGGCGACCCCGGGCAACACGCAAGTGGCTCTGATCTGGACCGCCCCGGCGGTCGGCAATCCGACCAGCTACAATGTGCTGCGCGGGACGAACTCGGGCACCTATCCGGTGACCAATAGCACCATCTCAACCAGCTACACCGACACCGGTCTGGCCAATGGCACAACCTATTACTATGTCGTCGAAGCGGTCAATTCGGCCGGCACCAGTGCCAACTCCACCCAGGTCATCGCCACACCCGCCGCTTTCGCGAACGTTTACGAGCCATTCAATTACTCCTCGATTGCCGACGGCACCGCCGTCACGGGCACTGGCGAATCCGGCGCCTGGACGTGCGGGTCAGCCCCCTCGATCGTCACCGGTCTCACCTACACCGGCCTCCCGACGACGAACAGCGCCGCAAGTTCAGCCGGCGGCAGGCAATTTGTGAGCTTTGCCAGCCCGCTCACGAGCGGAACAAAGTGGATCAGCTTCCTGTTCAAAACAACCACCGGGAATCCCGGCGCCAACATCAACGGCGTCTATTTCCCCAATAGTGGGACGGGCCTGTGGTTTGGCTTCGGTTTGAGCCCCTATTCCACCGCTCAAGGGCAATTGGGAATAGGTTCCATGAACACCACGGGCAACAGCGCCGTGGGGGCAACCGGGCTCCTGCAATTGGGGCTTGGAACCTATGGCAATACTTACCTGGTGGCGATGCAGATTCAATTCAACACCTCCGGGGCCAACGACACGGTCACGGTGTATCTGAATCCGTCGGCCAGTGCGGCTGCGCCCGGGGTGGCCGCCGCCGGGACCTACAGCTCCTTCAATGTGGGAACTATCACCGGGATCGGTTTGAATGTGCAGGGTGCCACGACTCTGACCGTGGATGAGATCCGGACCGGAAGCAGCTATGGCGAGGTGTCGGGCTATGTCCCGCCTCCGGCCGCTCCGACGGGGCTGACGGCCACGGCGGGCATCAACTCGGTCGGCCTGGGCTGGAACGTCGTGAGCGGGGCCACCGGCTACAAGGTATTGCGCGGCACGACAACCGGGGTTTACACCGCGACTAACAGCGTTGCGTCGAACACGAACTACGACAACACGGCGGTCGGAGGCACGACCTATTTTTACGTGGTGCAAGCCACAAACTCTTCCGGGGCCAGCCCGAATTCCCCGGAAGTGAGCGCGACCCCGACGATTGAGCCGCCTGCCACACCCGGCGGGTTAGCCGCCATCGGAACGAACGGCGCGGTCAATTTGAGCTGGAGCCCGGCTGCGGGCGCGGCCGGCTATAATGTGAAGCGCGCGACGAGCAGCGGACTGGAAGTGACCATCGCCAGCGTGGCCACGGCCAGCTACTCGGATACCGCCGTGGTCAACGGCACCCCTTACTTCTACACGGTTGCATCCACCAATGCCGCCGGAGAGAGCGGCAATTCCTCCGAAGTGAGCGCCACACCGGATTTTCCGCCCGCGCCACCCACGGGGCTGAACGCCACTGCGGGCAGCAATCAAGTGACCTTGGACTGGACCGGTTCAGCGGGAGCCGTCAGCTACAGCATCAAGCGCTCGACCAGCAGCGGTTCGGGCTACAGCATCATTGGCAGCACGACCGCTCCCGCGACGGCCTACACCGACTCGACAGCAGTCAAACGCACACCCTATTTCTATGTTGTTTCCGCCGTGAGCGCTTATGGCGAGAGCGGCAACTCCAGTCCCGAGGCCACGGCCACGCCGACCGGGCCGGATGGGCCCAACGCCTACGAGCCGTTTAACTACTCTACGGGTGCGGGAGTTTTAACCAACGGCACCGCGGTCACAGGCCCCGGGTTTTCCGGCAACTGGACCTGCGGGGCGCCCGGCAACATCGGCGCCGGCCTGACCTACCCCGGCCTGCCAGGGACCAACAACGCTTTGTTTTCAGCCAGCGGCAGGCAATTCGCGAGCCTGACAAGCCCCCTATCGAGCGGAACCAAGTGGATCAGCTTTCTGTTCTACGCTTCGGGGAATATGGGCGGGAACATAGACGGCGTTTACTTCCCCAACGGCAATAGCACCTGCCTGTGGTTTGGCTTTGGTTTGGCCGCATCCTCCGAGACCCAGGGGCAAATGGGGATAGGCTCCATGACGACCGATGGCACCGACGCCCAGGGCGTCACGGCGCTCCAGCAAGTGGGCCTGGGAACCTATGGCTCAACCTATCTGATCGTGTTGAAGATTGATTTCAACACATCCGGGGCGAACGATACGGTCACGGTTTATGCCAACCCGGTGGTCAATGCGTCCGTCCCCGGGGTGGCTGCCGGCGGGACCTGTAGCTCCTACGATGTGGGAACCATTTCCGGGATCGGGCTGAATGTGCAAGGTGTCGCGAACATCACGGTGGATGAGATTCGAGTTGGGGACACCTATGGCGATGTGGTGGGTTATGTCAGCACCCCACCGAATCCCCCCGCCAGCTTGAATGCCACGTCCGGGTCGAATCTGGTTTCCTTGAGCTGGTCCGCGGCTGCAGGCAGTCCGACCGGCTACAACGTGAAACGGTCCACCGTCTCCGGCGGCCCCTACACCACGATCGGCACCGCGACCGCCCCGACCGTGACCTACAACGATTCCGTCCTGGGCGGCCAGACCTACTACTACGTGGTGACGGCGACGAACGGGGTCGGCGAGAGCGCCAACAGCGCCCAAGTCTCCGCATCGCCCATCCTTGCGCCACCGGCAGCCCCGACCGGGCCGGCGGCAGCCGCCGGCGACGCGCAGGTGGTCTTTAGCTGGGCCGCGCAATCCTTTGCGACCGGCTACACCGTGAAGCGAGCCACCGCCCCCGGTGGGCCGTACACCGTCATTGGCACCACCACCGCCCCCACGGTGACCTACACCGATTCCAGCGCGCTCAACAACGGCACGACCTACTACTACGTAGTGTCGGCGACAGGCGCGGGGGGCAGCAGCCCCGACACTTCGCCAGTGAGCGTCACACCCGTCTCGCACATAGCCGCCCTGACCATTATCCGGGGCCCGGGCATCACCTGGTTTGCCAGCAACAGCATAACCTACCAGGTCCAATGGGCCAGCGCGCTGCTCGGCACCAACACCGTCTGGAATAACCTGGGCGGCTCGATCACTGGAAACGGCGCCACGAACACGGTCTTTGATCCCGTGGGACAGCCGCACAATTTCTACCAGGTTCTGTCCATTGAATAAACAACTGATCAGCCTTTCCGCCCCGACCAACGCCCCCGCCCGGTTCCCGGTCTTCATCAAGCCCGGCGCGTAGCTCAATTGGCCGGCTGGTTCCAACAAGCTCTACGAGGTGCAATGGGCCGCCACTCATAGCGCCCCTAACAGCCTGTTGAAATAATGTGTTCTCGCAGGAATGACACTCGCATTTGCCAATGACAGCACTATTCACATTTCGAAATAATGCCTATTTCAACAGGCTGCTAAAGGGGTCAACCCATAGCTTGGGACAATTTTTGGCGTTGACGGTTGAGCGTGGAACAGTGCTTTGTGAGGCCTTGGGGAGCACCACTCCGGTGATCTGCACTGGGCGAGCGCCCGAGGCCAAGGCAGAGCGAGTCATCGCTGAGGAACTGGAGCGCCAGGGCTGGCAGGAATCCGACCTGGCAGCCCGGCCTAAGAGTGACGCAGTGGAGCTGTTAGAAATGACCCAAGCCATGGTTTGCCCCCTTTCATCCCAGCGACGCCAAAGCCTCGTGGATCGTTCTGACCGGCAGAAATAATTCCAATTCATTTGAAGGCAGGGAGACAAACCCAAATTGCTCATAGTAACGCTTGGCGTCTTGATCTTTCGCATCTACAAAAAGACCAATCCCACCCGCCGAATTGAAAATCTCGATGAATTTCCCCATCGCCGCCACCAGCAGGGTTTTTCCGATGCCTTGCCGCTGGTACGTCTTGGCGACCGCCAACCGGCCCAGCCGGACACCGGCCACGTCGCGCGGCAGCTTCTTGGCCTCCTGCGGGGTCAGCGACTCGGCTTTGATCTGGCAGATGTTGAGCGAGAAAAAGCCCACAATGGGTTTGGGCGGGGTCGCGGCCTCATCCACCAACACAAAAGTCCGCGAGATTCCCCGCTCCGCGTGTTGCCGCGCGGTTTGCTTGAGAAACAAATTCAGCGGCTCACTCCCGCAGTCGAAACCATCCCGGTCGTGAGTCTTCGCCAGCAGTTCAATTTTATGCACGAACCATGCCCTTGTAGATTTTGACCGCGTCTTTCAGCCGCTTGTTCGGTTTGGGCGGCTTGTCCAGCAGGGCCAGGATTTTGTGCGCGTCTTTCTGCGAAAGCCGGATGACCGACTCGCGTTCAATCAGGCGCTGGGCTTCCACATACGCCGTTTGCACGACGAACTGATTGACCGTCGCGCCCAAAAGCTCCGCCGCCTGCTCCAGCGTGTCGCGCACGCTGTCAGAAACGCGGGCCGTGATCCGCTTGCGCGGTTCGTCGAAAACTTGTTCCATGCCTGTATGGTGCCACTTTGGCACCGGATTGTCAATGGCGCTGCCACCGGCTCGGACCTGCGCCGGAAATGCGAGCGAATCAGCTATTGTCGGCGCTCCTTTTCAAAGCCGCCGGCTGGGGCGTGGTGGAGGGCAGCCACATCCCGATCAACTCGTGAGACTAAACAGCCCCAAGCGGAGCATAATCAACAATCAATTCTAGTAACATACGGAGGAGTCCCCGGCATGCACTACACCCGGAACTGGAGAAGCTTCTCCCTCTCCCCTGCAGCAGGGGAGAGGGGTCCCCCACTGCCGTCTATCCCGCGGTCTTATCAGTAAACTTGCCCTAAAATCCCTCCTGGAGGATGCCCCCGCGCTGGGGGTCGCGGTCGAGACCGCCTTCTTTAACCATGTCTTCACCCGCTACTACCGTCAAGGCATCGGCTTCTCCTACTGGAAAAACCGCAAAGATCAGGAGGTGGACATTATCGCCTCGGTTGAAGGTCGTTTGGTCCCTTTCGAGGTGAAATACCGCGCCCAGTCTTCTCCGGTCGGAGCGGAGATTAGCGCCGACTCACGTCGGCGGCTACGAAGTGTCGAGGCTGCGGGCAGCTCGACTCGGGACAGGCTCGCCTGGGGTCATGGCCACCAATGGCGGGCATTAGAGCGGTGCCTTACTTGGCCGGCTCGCTCTGGACCCAGTTGATCGCGTGCAGAACCAGCTCGGGGGCGGTCTTGAGCTGGAGCTTCACCTTGATGCGGTTGCGGAAGGATTGGATCGTGGGGATGCTCACGCCCAGATCCTGCGCGATCTGGCGGGTGCCCTTGCCCTGCCCCAGCATCCGGAAAACCTCCAGCTCGCCGTCGCTCAAGGTCTCCAGCGGCGACATCGGCTTCTCCGTCTCCCCGCGCATGAACTTGGAAATCACCGACGAGGCCATTTTCCGGCTTAGGTACATCTCGCCCCGCAGCACGCTGTGGATGGCGGCCGTTACGGTCTTGGCCGGCTCGTTTTTCATGACGTAGCCCATGGCCCCGGAGCGCAATGCACGCTCGGCGTAAAGGGATTCCTCGTGCATGGACACAACGAGAATCGGCAGATCCTCATGCTCATTCCTGAGGCCTTTGACCAGGTCGAGGCCGCTCGAATCCGCGAGCGTGATATCCACAATGACGACGTCGGGATTTGTCCGCAGGACACCCTCGAGGGCCGTCGCGGCGTCCGGCGCGTCACCGCAGACGGTCAGGCGGGTGTCATATTCGATGAGCTGCCGCAGCCCCTCGCGGAACATCGCATGGTCGTCCACGATGAATACGCGGCTCTTGTCTGCAGGCGGATCAGCCGCCCCCTGCCCTCCAGCACTCTCCGCCTGTGCCTGGGTCTCTCTAATTACTGTTTCAGCCATTTCTTTTTGCTCCCAACGATTCCCGGGGCGACGGGTTGAACACGCAGGTGATTTGCGTTCCGTGATTAGCCTCGCTCTGCAAGTCCAGCGTCGCCCCGATCACTTTTGCCCGATACCGCATGATCCGGATGCCCATGCCGCTCCGGCTTTGGCCGGCGGTTTGAAAGCCCGTCCCGTCGTCCTGGACGGTGAGCTTGAACCGGTCCTCATCGGCCGCCAAAGTGACAATAACGGTTGCAGCTTTACCATGATTGACGGCGTTCAACAAGGCTTCTTGCACAATGTAATACAGATGCAGCTCAACCTCGCTGTCCACGTTGGCAGGGGTGTCCTGGCATACGAAGCGGCAGGTGATGCGATAGCGGGCGCTCGAACTGGCGGCCAGATCCTCCAACGCCAGCACCAGGCCGTGCTCCTCGAGGCGGACGGGGAACAGGCCGCGCGCGACGCTGCGCGCCTGGGCGTTTGCTTCATTGATCAGGTTGCCGATGCGCTCAGCCTCCGCGGCCTCGGGTGCCTTCTTTTCCTGAAGCCGGTCGGCAAGAATATCCGCCAGGTATCCGATCGCCGCCAGCTGCTGGCAGATGCCGTCGTGCAAGTCGTGGCCGATGCGGCGCTGCTCGCGGGTGGACGTTTCCAGGATCTCCCGCTCCAGCCGCCGCCGCTCGGTAATGTCGCGGGCAATGCTTTCAACCTCCACGATGCGCCCGTCCTGCTCGATCAGCCGCGGGCTGATCTCGAGCTTGACCCGCTGGCCGGCGCTGTTCAGGAAGTCCCATTCCGCCGTGGGCACATCCGCCCCACGGACAACCTGGTCGAGCCACTGGCGGGCCGACACACGCTGGTCTTCGGCCATGAGCTCGATGATCTTCGAGGAGCACAGGCTCTCGCGGCTGCGCTGCAGCAGCCGCTCGCCGGTCTTGTTGATCGCGGTAATCCTCCCTGCGAGGTCGTGGGTGAACACCATGTCGTTCGCATTCTCGAAAAGATCCTCGTAGCGCTCCTTGAGGGCGGCCTCCCTTTTCAGGCGTTCTCGGATGATCCCCGTCTGCTGCTGCACCCGGCGGCGCAAAACCGCAACCCATGCCGACGACGCAAGCGCCACCAGGCCAAGGGCGGCGGCCATCCAGAGCACCCTCCGCACATTCAGCCAGGGGGGAGAACGCAGCACGGTAACATCCCGGGGCGCGCGAAGCAGAATCCGGAAAGACTTGGCCCGCCAGCCTTCGCCGGCCCGCCAACTGCTCCCCCGCTCGATAAGGCAGATCCCGACGATCGCGACCTCGCTACCGATTTGCGCGGGGCTGAATTGAGCCGACCCCGATTCCTGGACCAGGAAGGCCTGGAATATGAACTTATCCTTCTCAAGGACCATGAATTGTTCGCGCCCGCGCTGGGTGTGCTCGAGCAGCTTGGCCGTGATGCTGACCAGCCGGCAGTCGTAGGTGCCGGCAAGCGCTTCATCGAGCCCGATCTCGACCGGTCTGACCGGGGTGCCCGAGCCCACTTTGCGATAAACCACATCCTGCAGCACCGGCGTGTATTCCCCCTTGGCCGGAAAGCCCAGCACCTCCACCTGGTCGCCGGCCTGCACCGGCGCGCGCTGCCGGGTCTGGCAGTAAAGACCCTCTTTCTCGTCCTGGATGAAAAGGGCGGCGCCAAGTTCCTGGTAAACGACTGCGCCGGCCACCTTGACCCGGTGGCCGGAGCTGCCCTGCGCGGTGAACCCCAACAGGCTGCTGATGCCCTGCGTGGGAACATCAAATGGATTCGCCGGCGCGGGCTTCTCGATCACCAGGTCCGTCTCGCGCGGCACGAGCAAGCGGAAGCCGAACAGTTGCCGCAGCCGGTTGAACAACGTGGAGCAGACGCCCCGTACTTTGACCACGCTCTCGACCAGTTCCTGCGCATTGGTGACGGGGAGCTGCCGGGAGTAGGCGGCAAACCTCTCGCCGCCCAGGGCCAGGTCAATCAAGTAGTTCTGAGACTCCTCCTCGAACCGCACGGAGCGGACAGTGCCGATCACCTCCACGAACTGGCTGTCCTCGCGGCCGCTGACCAATTGTTCGGGGGACGCCGGCTTCGCCGTAGGCATGACCCCCTGCCCCAGCACCTTGATCGTTCTTGGGATCACGATGGGCGCATATTCACCGGCGCCGGTCTGCCCTTCAATCTCAACCAACTGGCCGGGCAGCAGCGCCGGGCCGTTGGTCATCTCATTCAGATAGATGCCGGCCGTTTCATCCTGCACGAATCGCGAATAGAGCCCCCCGTCAAAAAAAGTCACCACGGCCTTGAGCCGCACTTCCATGTGCTGCTCGGCCTGTTCCGGGGTGAGCCGCCGCACCTCGTCGGCATGCCGCAGGACCCGGTTCGGCAGGTCTTGGGGGGTGGCGGCCCCCGCACCCGACAGCGCAAGGACTAAAACCAGCCCGCGCAAGAGCGCGGAACGGCATGCGCGCGGCAGCCAGCCGGCCTTTGATTCTGGAACGGGAGCTTTCATGACTGTGCCCGGCCCAAGTATCGGCATGAAAGGCCCGGCAATAAAGGCAATTCTGGGATGCCCGTTTCAGCCGCATTGCGCCGAACATGCACTCTGAGTGGCGCGGGACCAAGGCCGCAAAAATGCAACCAGGAAGGGCCACTCCTGGCCGCTCGTTAGAGGTTCCATCGCCCTGAATGGATTGGTTTCTGAAGTCAGTCCCGGATCGTCGGCGCAAGAATCGGCAGCTCGATCGCGGGGAAATCCGGATGGTTCGTCCTCAGCCTGAGCGCGACTTGCTTCGCCTCGGGAAGCCGCACCCCGGCAGGAAAGGTGAGATCAACGCGGTATCGCCTGCCGGCGAGGAGTTCGCACAACTGCACATCCACTCCCTCAAGATTGATTCGCGGGTCGGACAGAATGAGGCTTTGTTCCGCCTGATTAATGATTGCAGCCGACAGCGTGGCCGGCTCCCCATTCGTATTTCGCGTGAGAAACATCTGTGGCGGGACGATCAGGATAGGCTGGACGATGGCCCACACGGGCACCGTAAGAACCGGCAATTGTGCCGAGGAGGTTTTGAGCGAAATCACCGCCGAATTGACGCCGTTGCTCAGGGGCGGAACCGTGGCGACCTCCAACAGGAATTCCCTGCCGGGCCTGGCCGTTTGCAGGCGGGCGCGGAAGCATGGGCTGCTGCTGACGGGCGCATCCAAGGCAATCGGCTCGGGGAGATTGCTGACGATTCTCACAAGCTGGTTGGTCCGCGCACTCCGGCTCCCCAGCACGCCAAATCCCGCCGCCGCGGGGATGCACTCGACAGGCAGCCAGACGGTGCCCGTGATGTGGAGGAGCGTATTGCTCTGGCCCGCCGCATTGCTTGCCACCCAGACAGGCTTGTAAACGGTGCCGTTAAAATTGGACGTGGCAAACTGAACAAGCAGGGAACCGGACTGGCCCGGGGCGACCACCCGGTCCCAATCCCCCAGTGAAGTGCAACCGCACGAAGTCGTGACATCCCGGATCAGCAGGGTTTCGTCCCCGGCATTCGAAAACTGGAATAGGCAGGGCACCACAGTCCCCGCGGCCACTCTCCCGAAATCACAAACAGGCGACTTGAACTGAATCCCCGCTCCCGCCCTCAATGGGGCCGCTGGCAAATCACCTGCGCTCCCCCTGGCGAGCCCGGTTGGGGGTTCTGCCATCAGGCTGGCGATGCTTCCCGCAAGCAGCAAAGGGAAGGCGGCAAGCCACAGTCGCGACCGCGCAGGCATTGGCATCGAGTTCATCCTCCCAAAAGGCGAAGGACAAACCGCACTGAAGCGGCTTGTCCCTCACCGTGTTATTACATGATCCACTAAAATGCAGCCGTCCGCTGATCGAGGTATTATGGCGGGCAGAGCACCGTGGCGCTGGTGGACCCCAGCGGGTCAACAGCGTAAGCCAACCCGCTCCCCACAACCCGGATCGTGACCGAGGCCGTCCCAAGTCCGGGCCCTATCCCAGGCACACCCCTCACCATCCGCACAATGGTCCCGGAAGCATAGGGCCCCGCGACCAAGGCGCTTGCTGAATCTCTCACGTAGAAACCCAGGCTTCCGTAGCAACCGCTGTTGGCGGTGATTTGATAGTAAGCGCGATTGCCCGCAAGGGTGCGGGTGACCGTCGGCGGGTTGCACCAGGTCTTCTGTGCCGTCGCGGTCTTGAGCACGTTGTCCACCGTGGCGGTTGCCTGGATCACATCGGTGCCAGACCCGGCGCTGCTGTAAGTCCAGGATACCTGCCCGTTCTGGCCGCTCACACCTGCTGCCGTCGCACCAGTGTTCGGTCCCGAGGTGATGAGAAAGTTCACCGTGATCCCCGGCACCGGGACGGTTTGGGCAGTCGAGAAGTTATAGCGGGTAACCGTGGCGGTGACCGTGTGACTGCCCGTGACAGGATTAACCGCCGTGGCAGGCGTGAGCGCCAGGTTTCCAATAGGAGCCTGGCAATTCAGGTCGGCGACTTCCGGAGAGCCCGGAGGCCCCCAGCCGTGGGCCAGTTGAAGATTGAGCAGCTTCTGGATCCACTGGCCGCCGGGGCTAATCCCAATGTAGTCGGTATCCAGACCGCAATAGAGGATCAGGGCATCCGGCGCCCCGGTGAGCGCGCCAATCTTCGAATACATCATCGCGTATCCGGACCGCCCATACACATTCACACCCCTCATGAGCGCGCACCACACCGGTGACACGGTATTCTCATTCACAACGCTCACATCGCCAACCGCATCCGTGCTCGTTACCAGCACAGGCGTGTTGATGTAATAGGGCGACGCCGAATTTGCCGAACAGAACCCGTTGTCGTCCAGGATGGCCAGCGAGCCCGCAGTTGACCCCGTTTGGCCCGGCGACCAACGATCGAACGTCGCCCCGACGGCTGCCAGCCACGGGAACGGGGTGCCTGTTGATGTCTGGTTCCCGCATGAGTCCGAATCCCAGATCATGAGCTTGCCGCCATACTGCTGAAGCCACTGGACCAGTGGCGTCGTGAAGGCCGGGCCTGGGATGGTGTTGATATTACAGTACTGGTACAGGATCACGGTATCGTACTGCGCAAGGCTGGCCGCGCTTGTGACCAGGGTTGGGTGAACGATGGTTATATTGTAGCCGGGGAAGTAACCCATCACCAGGGTTCCTGCAGCACCTCCCCCCCAATTGCCGTAACCATCGGCTGCTCCCGTGGTGTTGGGAATGAGCGCCACGTTCACGCTCTTCGCATGGGTGCCGGCCAGCGCGCCCTGAACGGCCACGAACAGGGCTAAGGCAACAACAAATAATGTCCTCTTCATAAACAATTCCTTCTAGGTATTACATAATCAGTGTGTTCTTGTTCTTGTTGAGACTACTTTCCGGAAACCGCCTGACGACTCCGTAGGCAGCGCATCGCCCGCAGCCCAAAGGGCAGCAGCATGAGCGCCCCGGCGATCACGGTGGAAGGCTCGGGCACTGCACTGATGCCAAACTCCCCGATGGCAAAATCGGTGTTGAGACCCTCGATCTTGATGGAAGTCAGGACGTCCGCCCCACTCGTATAGAAGCCGAATCCCCATGCCCCGCCTCCGCCCAGGACGGCCTGGCTGATCAACGTTCCATCCTGCGCGGTGGCGCTGATGGTGAACGCGCTGTAGGGCGCGGGTTCGGCGTAGAAATAGAACGCGCGGGTTGCAGCGGGCAATCCCAGCGTCACCGACAAGGGATCGCTGGACCCGATCGTGTCATACACATCTCCCGTGTAACCATGGCTCCAGGTTGCCCAGCCGGTGCTTAAGCTGCCGGCAAGATCATGGGTCAGCGCCTGGCTAAAGGTCAGGCTGCCGCCCCCCGGACTCGGCACGCTGTTGATATCCGCGTAGCTGGTCGGATAGACCGGATTGACACCATCCGCCGGGAAGGCCGTCATGGCCCACCCTCCCAAGGTGGTTGGTGGGGCGCCTGTGCCGATAGACACTCCTGTGATGCTGGCCTCAACCACCACCTGCGTTAACATTAGCCCGGACAGGGCTAACCCCACTCCAATTAGTCTTTGCTTCTTCATTGCTTTGTTTCCTTCAGTTGTTTCTAGTTTTTTCCTGCAACTGCTGTTGCCCTTGTTCGGCATTTCGCCGGACCATGGTATCCTCGATCCTTAGTAATTATGAACTGAAGGTGAGTCATAAATCTATCCATGTACGGGACAAGCATATACAGCTTTTGGACCTGCCGGATCTGCCCGGGCGCAACTCATGTTATCGGAGCGCGGACATTCTTGTCCGCCTGGGGCTTGCCAACGCGGCCGAGGCGGACAAGAATGTCCGCGCTCCTTTCGCATTCTTACACGTCCTCGGAAACGGTGAGTTGCGCCCGATCTGCCCGAAAACCAGCCGCTCAGCGCTCGAAATGGGAGGAGGGTGGCTTAGCTGATGGCACGGGACCGCATAAGAACTGCCAGGCGCCCAACCGGATCCGGAACAGGTGCTTTTCCATGTCGCTTTTCCATTGCCAAAACACACGGGCCGGGTATGATTGCCCCATCATGAAAAACCGGATACTGATGCTCGCATTTGGTGGTCTATTCGTCTCGGCGCAGGCCCAGCCGACCAATTCCTTTGCGCTGTGGACGGGGGATGCCCCTGGCGCTCTCGGCAAGCAGGACAAGGATATTCCCACTCTCACCCCGTATTTCCCCGAGCCCGCGAAGGCGACTGGGGCGGCCATCGTGATCTGCCCGGGCGGCGGCTACGGCGGCCTGGCCAACCACGAGGGGGATCACTATGCGCGCTGGTTGAACGAGAGCGGGATCGCCGGATTTGTGCTCAAGTACCGCCTCGGCTCCGCGGGCTATCGGCATCCGGTCATGTTGCAGGATGCGGCGCGCGCCGTGCGCACCATCCGCGCCCGCGCCGGCGAGTGGAAGCTGGACCCCAAGCGCGTCGGCATCATGGGCTCCTCGGCGGGCGGTCACCTTTCGTCCACGTTGCTGACCCATTTCGATGCGGGGAAGCCCGACGCGGCGGACCCCATTGATCGCGAGAGTTCGCGCCCTGACCTCGGAATCCTCTGCTATCCCGTCGTCACGCTCGTGGGGCCGTTCGCGCACGCGGGCTCCCGGAAGAACCTGCTGGGCACCAACCCCCCGCCGGAACTGGTCCGCGAACTGTCCAACGACCTCCAGGTAACCAAGGACACCCCGCCCTGCTTCATCTGGCACACTTACGAGGATGGCGGGGTGCCGGTCGAGAACAGCCTGCAGTTCGCAGAAGCCCTCCGAAAAGCCGGGGTCCCCTTTGATCTCCATGTTTACCAGAAAGGCCCACACGGCCTGGGCCTGGGCACCCGGGACTGGAATCCCGACAAGCGGCTTCCGTGGACCGGCGATTGCGTTTACTGGCTGAAGGGCCAGGGGTTTGG
>JAPLUA010000058.1 GCA_026397855.1 Verrucomicrobiota bacterium
GCCCGTTATCCGCTGTGACGTAACAAAAGCACTGGAAATCCGATGGGTCTTGCGGTGGGCTTGTGAGGGTTTGCGTGCTATCAACAGGTCGCTCCCGCGGGATTGGTCAGGTCCGCCCGTGACTACTTCGACAAGGTGCAGCACGGAGAAACCGTCCAAGTCAGGGGCAATCCCGCGTTCACCGCGTGGGCTAGAAGCTCAGGAGCAGTTGCCAGATATAGACGTTGCCGAGGGCGTCTATGTCTTCCCATATCTTCCGCACCATCTCGGGGCTGCCGGTGATTTCGGGCAGGTCTTTGACCCGGTCCTCCCACGGGAAACAGACGCCCGGCTTTACGCGTGGTTGCGACCGGCCGGCCATGCCTTGGAGCTTTTGCCGGTCAGCCACGGACGCCGGCAATTCGCATGGCGGAGTGGCGGTGGGCGTTTTATAGGAGCCGGCGGAATACACCCCGTACTCGCGCGTGGTCTGCGTCAGCACTTGCAGGTTCTCGATGCTCGTATCGTCCTGCATGATGGCACCAGCATCCATGATGTAGCCGCCATCGCGGGCCACCTCATCAATTACCCGCCGGCAGAATGCGCGCACCTCGTCGGGCTTGCCGAAGCTGAGCATCACATTGGGAACGCCGCCGCTCAGGGCGAACTTGTCGTGCAGCTTCTGGTGAATGTGGAAGATGTCATCCTGGTCGCAGTGGAAAACAATGCTCCGGTCGGGCAGTTCGCGGAAGGCGTCCAGGTGATGTTTCCATTTGCCCTCGGCGTAGAAGAGGGTCTGGTGGCCGTTCTTCCAGAACTCCTCGATGATCGGCTTGAGGGTGGGCCAGTTGTGCGAGTCGAAGGTCTTCGGGTTGATGAACGGCACGCAGCCCCGGTGCATCCAGAATCCGATGGGCACCTGCCGGGCCGGATCGGCAGTGGTCAGGCCGACATGGCACAGGTGTGGCATCAGAGCCTCGCAGGCTTTCAGCACCTTGTCCGGCTGCGTGTGCATGTCCATGGTCAGGCCCACGTAGCCGCGCAGCTTGTCGGCAAGGATATCGAACGGGGCCTTGAAGATGCCGGCGATGGCGGACACGGTGCCGCACTCCGAGCGCATCCGGGCAATCTGGGGCCCGAAGGCGTAGAAGTAAGAGAGCATGGCCATCGCCCCTTTCACGAGGGAGAGGTTGTTCCGGTAGGTGGAGGGCGCGCCGATGCGGCTCGCCTCGGTGGAGACGCGCGGCAGCCAGACGTTGTAGAGGAACGCGGTGGGGTCCTCGATGAGGGCGTCGTATTCGTCGGCGCGCATCCAGGCTTCGCCCTCGGGCGGTTCGATGTAGTTGAAGCCCGTGGTATGGGGGATGCCGATGCCAGGTATGCCGTAATACCTCAGGCCGACCGCCTGCGCCAGCCCGGTCCAGACATACACCATGTTCGGGACGATGGCGTCCCAGCCGTAGCCCTTGGCCGTCTTGATGGCAGCCTCGAACGCCTTGTTGTAGTCATGCGCGACATCCTGGCAGGTGTAGCCGGCGTACTTGGCGGTGAACTCAGCGACGAACGGCCGGATCGGGATCATGTCCGGTTTCTCGTTGCGCATCGCCGTGATGTAGCGGTTGAGGCGTTCCTGATAGAGCTGTTCTGTATTCATAGGCCCGGAGGGAAAGCTATGGACGCTGCGGCGCGCAGCTTACTTCGGGGTCGCGGTCGCGGCTGCGAGGCGCGCCAAGTCCACGTTGCCGGGCTGCTCAGTCTTGTTGAGGCAGACCGCGCGGGTGCGAGGATCGCGATAACGCCAGACTTCGGAGTGGCCGTCGGCGAAATTCAGGGAGAAGCTGTAGTTGTGGCGATGGGCTGAGTTGGCTGGGAAATCAAACCAGATCTTGCCGGTCGGGTCGGTGACGAAGAAGCCGTCGTTGATGCTGCGCTCGTCCTCGTCCAGGAGAACCCACGATTGGGACGGCCGCAGGATCTCCGAGTAAGCGGAGTAAAAGGGAACGTAAGCGCCGGCCGTGGAGGGAACGGCCCCGACTTTCGGGTCGCGCGCCCCCATGAAGCAATTCATCGAGTAGCTCCGCAGGGTGGGAGTCCGCTTGCCGCCGATGGTGACCCCTTCGTCAGCAGGACAGCGATAGATGGCAACGCTCTGGTTGTAGCTGTAGAGCTTGCCTTGGCGGATCATGTCCGCGTTGCCGACCTCGTCGGCCTTGCTCATATCCCCCCGCACCCAAACATCCTCGTTACTGACCGGGTAGGACTCCGCCAGGGCATCGTCATTGTCATCCTTGTACATGATCCAAGCGAAGCCGAGTTGGCGGAGATTGGAGATGCAGCCCGTGCGTTGGGCCTTGATCTTGGCCTTGGTCAGAACCGGCAGCAGCAGGGCGGCCAGGGTCGCGATAGTAGCTATGACTGCCAGAAGTTCGAGGATTGTAAATCCCCGACGCCAGCTTGACTTGGGCGAATATATGTTCGCTAGTTCAGCGGTCATAACCGATTTACACTATTCAACATATTCCCTGTTCCCCACCCCGCGCAAGCCACATTTTGCATATTCTGCAACTTTTTTCGCGCACCCACCCTGAGGTCGGGTTGCGCCCGATCAGTTCCATCCAAGCAAACGGCCCAGCAGGTGGGTCAGGAAGGCCATTCCCCATGCCAGTGCTCCCATGTAGAACCATTGGAAAAGAGGCCATTTCCAGGAGTTGGTCTCCCGCCGCACGATGGCGACGGTGCTGACGCACTGCAAGGCAAAGACGTAAAAGACCATCAGGGTGACCGCCGTCAGGGGGGTGTACACGGGCGTGCCATCGGACCTTTTCTGCGCCTGGAGTGTCTGGACGAGGCTGCCCAGACTTGATCTATCCGGCCAACGTTGTAAACGGTGGACATGGTGCTGACGAAGACTTCGCGGGCGGCGAAAGAGGTGATAATGCCGATCCCCATCTTCCAATCGAAGCCAAGCGGGGCAATCACCGGCTCGATAAGCCGGCCGAGATGCCCGGCAAAGCTGCCGCGCAACCGCTCGCCCGCGGCCTGGCTATCGAGCGCCTCATCCCGGGCTTGAACGCCGGCAGCCTGACCGGCAGCGACGGCGGTCGGGTTTTGGAGGTTGCCGTGGGTGCCGCCGCCCCCTGCCTGGTTGGCGGCACCCCGGGGATAGGTGGCAAGG
>JAPLUA010000019.1 GCA_026397855.1 Verrucomicrobiota bacterium
AACCTGCCGGACATCAGCGGCATTCAATGTGTGGCGCAGTTGAAGGCCAGGATGCCGAAGGTCCAGGTGCTCATGCTGACGGCTTACGAGGACAGCAAACTGATCTTCGACTCGCTGCGCGCCGGGGCGGCGGGCTATCTCTTGAAGAACATGGCGCCATCGGACATTGTGCAGGCGGTGGAGCAGGTCCATGCGGGAGGTTCGCCCATGTCCATGGCCATCGCCCGCAAGGTGGTGAGCCACTTCCAGCAGATCCCCCAGCCCTCCTCCGATGTGGACCAGCTTTCCAAGCGCGAGCAGGAGATTCTCGGCCTGTTGGCCAAGGGCTACCTTTACAAGGAAATTGCCGATCAGTTAGGCATCACCCCGGGCACGGTGCGGGTCCATCTGCATACAATTTACGAGAAGCTGCACGTCCAGTCCCGCACGCAGGCGGTGGTCAAGTTTTTGGGGAGGTAGGAGGTCCTGGAGGGGGCAGTTCGCCGCTTTGGATCCATCAGCGCTGGCGATACGGACAAAGGCCTCCACATCCCTCCTGGGGAGGGCTTGCTGATGTCTTACTGATGTCTTACTGCTGTCTTACCAATGGGGGGTTGCCGGAAATGACCTGAAACGGGCTTCCGACAACGAAGATCGCGGGTTTCCGGGCGCCGATCAGAAGTAGTTCGTGCGGGTGGTGGCTTCCACGTGCCAGTCCAGCAGCATCCAGTTGCGGACCTTGCCATGCACAGGAGTGGCAGGAATCTCGCCGTGCCACGTGGGCGGGGTATCCGCGCCGTCAATCTGCTGATCCACATCCCGCACTGTGTAGAAGTTAGCCCGATTCGTGGAACTGAGGACTGCATTCTCTTTCAAGGGTTTGGTGGCGGGAGCGGGAGGGTTGGCTCCGGCTGGGTAACCAAAGGCTTTGCTGGGTGTGCCGGGAATGACATCGCTCCCGTTGAGGCGGAAGTTGGTGCGGTCGCCCGGCGTTTGTCCGGTTACCCTTGAAGGCTGCGCCATCATGGCAGGGCAGGTGAAAATGGTGTTGGCCACGGTCTTGTTGGGCCCCCCGGCCAGGACCGACACCGATGGGTCTTTGAGGCCGACGTAGGACCAAAGATAGTACGGCAGGTAGTAGGGTGTGGTGCTGTCGTAGCCGGACTGCTGGTTGAGAAACAGGGGCCCTGGCAACGTATCGGAGTTGTCGTTGATATACATCTGGATGCTCAAGCCGGTCTGCTTGAGATTATTGATGCAGGCCGTTTGTTGCGCCTTCTGCTTGGCCTTGGCCAGGGCGGGCAGCAGCAGAGCCGCCAGAATGGCGATGATCGCGATGACGACGAGGAGTTCAATAAGGGTAAAGGCCCAATGCCGGCGAAGGGCGCGAGGGTGGTTCATAAGCTTGGTTTGGTATGACGGTTCTGGTTTCGCGTGCGGTAATGCCTGAGTCGAGAAGCAGTTCATGCAAAGGATGACGGGTTGGCCTTGGTGGAAATCGCGGCTCTCATTTGTTGGCCCTGCCTGGTTGCGGCGCAACCCATGCCACTACTTTGGGCATGATTCCCTCCAAACCGGGGGTCTGCTCCGGATGGGGGCTGACACAGACTACGCGGCCCTGCTTGTAGTCGCCGGCGAAGATGGCGGGCGCATTCACCATCACCCCGACAGGGACATCGTTCGAGGCCATTTCACTGCGGAAGAAGGCCAGGGGAACGTAGGGGGTGAGGGACGGTTCTTTCGCCGGCTGCACGATCGGCCCGTTGGCGTAATGCACATCGAACTGGCCGGCGCGCTCGCCCAGGATTCCGCGGCCCTTGTCCGTTAGCTCGACCTTCACGTCGCCGCGTCCGCGCTTCCATTTGGGCGAAACAGTCTTGGCGTCAATGATGTGAAGGCTCCAGGTAAAGCCGCTGGTGGCGAGGAACGCCCCCGCACAAATGCCCACGTAGCCGCCCCCGTGAGCCACGAATTGACGGACCGCCTCCCGCCCAGCCTCCCCAATGGACTCAGCTTGCTTGCTCCCGCTGCCGCCCGCAAAGATCACCACGTCGTAATTCGTAAGCACCCCGCCCCGAATCTCTTCCGGGGAAACCTCGCGCACCGAGGACCTGGTCCCGTCGTTGAGCTGCTGCTTCAGGTTCGGCGGTCCCTTGCCGCCCGTGCCGGGGCCGTGATAGAGCGCCACCCGCAATCCAGGCTTGAGCGGAGAGATCGCGGTCTTGGCGGCAGCCGCGGATGGGGCGGCGGCAATCTGATCCTCCGACGGCGCGGAGTGTCCGGGCAGCGGCATCGCCGGCCCGGCGGCGGCCAGCCACATCAGGGCAAGCAAAGCCCGCCATCCCGCCTTGAGCGGACGCAGGTTGCCTGAGTTTACAACGTTCATGTTTTACTTGGTCATCTCCCGACTCTGCCAAGCCTCGACTCGATCGCTTGTGCTTGGTGTTCAGGACTATTCAACAACTGGAGAATACCCGTTTGGCGCAGGCTTGTGAATATGACATTTGTTATATTCACAGAAGATCAGATTTGTGGTTTAGTTTTACCCGAATGGCTCAATTAGCGCTCTCGGTTGCCGAATGCCCGACCACAGAAAGCTGGTCGCCGGCATCTCGGTGGCATGGCTACGGCCGGTCTTGAGGGCAGCAACTGACCTGAACTGAAACCAACAACTCGCAAATCCTATGCAAACCAAGGTAAACCTCCTCCAAACCTCCCGGCGCGATTCCTTTATGCGCCCAATCAGCGCCCTCTGGCTGTTAATGACGGCGCTCTTTTGCCACTCCCTAATGGGCGGTGATATTACCTGGGTGGGCGGCACCTCCGGGACAGGCTCGACGTGGCTGGGGTTGACCAATTGGAGTTCCGGAACGGTGCCTGCCAGTTCGGATAACGCCATCTTCAGCTCCGGGGGGACAGCAACGCTCATCACGATCCAGATGCTCACTGCGGGCGGGCTACAGCGGGTGGGTGCCATCACGCTGGACGCCAACAACTTTGCGTCCCGTGCCATTCGCAACAATTCCACCTCCAGCGGCGGTGTGCTGGAGTTGAACGGTGCCGGTGGGATGCTGCTTGCCAATTACAGCTCGGCAACGCTTATCCTTTCCAACTCTTACAGCACTTCCCTCGCCATGGCCGTCCGCCTGGCAAGTTCCGGCACGATTCATGTGGCCAATGCCGCCAGCGCCGGCCAGATTGTCATTCAAAGCTCGATCAGCGAAGCCAACGGCTCGCAGGGTTTCACTAAGACCGGGTCGGGAATCCTATACCTCCGCGGCACGAACAACACATTTACCGGCAGCATAACGAACACCGGCGATGGCTGGCTGAAGGTTGACGATGTGGGAACCTTTGGGGCCGGTGCGGCCCCTGTTTATCTCACCGGCAACTACGGTGGCATCATCTCCGGCGCTGACCGGGGCAGTGGCGTCCCGCTGGCCAGTCCCATCGTGGTTAGTGCTGACGCATATATCAAGAGCGACGGGGGCACGGCGGGAACTTTACGCACCATTCCGTTCATCGGGCCGTTCAGTGGAAGCTCCGGCTCGCTGACGATTGCTAATCTGACACCGAGCGTGGGCAACACCTTTGTGGTGAGGTTGCTGGGTGCGTTTTCCTTTGGCCTGCCCCTGAGTGTTGGCTCGATTGCCGATACCAGCGGCTCGTTCTCCGTGCTCCAGTGTTACAACTCCGCTACCAATGGCAGCGGCACTCAAACTTTCAGCGGAGTGGTTTCCGGTCCCGGCAGCGTGTGGCGGCAGGGCGCCACCAGCTCGGCTGGAGGAACCACAATCTTTACCGGAAACAACACGTATTCCGGCGGCACGCTCATCACCTACGGAACCTTGCTGGTGAACAACACGGCGGGCACAGGTACCGGCTCGGGCAGCGTCACCGTAACCAACCAGGGCGTTCTGGGGGGCTACGGCTCGGCGGGGTCAACCCTGGTGGGGCTGGGCGGCACAATCTCACCCGGCACCTCCGTTTCCAACCTGAGTGTCAGCGATATCACACTGGGTGAGGGCGGCAATTACGTCTGGCAGATCAGCAGCGCGACGGGCACAGCCGGGACGGCGTGGGATCTGATCACCGTCGGCGGCGGCAGCGGCACGTGGACCGATCTCGCCAGCAGCGGAAACCCCTTCACGATCAAGCTGGACTCCATGGGCGTGGCGCCGACCGGCTGGAACAGCGGTGTGGCACGGGATTGGGTGATCGTCCATGGCGGTACAGCCTCCGGGTTCGACGTTTCACACTTTGCGATTGATACCATCGGCTTCGCCGGGACAGTGCAAGGTGTTTTCAGCCTCAGCGTGGTAGGCGGAGATCTGCATCTGGCTTATACGCCGGCTGCGGACATTGTCATTAATGTGCCGTCCGGCACCCAATCTCAGGCCCAGGCAGGTTACCCGCAGCTCACGGGGACATTCGGGGTCATGAAGATCGGCATCGGCGAGGTGGTTCTGAACAACGCGGCGAATAACTATGCCGGATCCACCAAGCTCTACGCGGGAACCGCCAGCCTCGCGGTGGACGCGCTGAACGGGTCGGGTGCCCTCGGCGCAGCCTCGACCTCCGTGCTGCTCGGCAACACCACAGGTAACAGCAACGCGACGTTGAACATCAATACTGCCGGCGTCACCATGGGCCGCAACCTAACCGTCCAGTCCGGCAGCTCGGGCGCCAAGACGATCAGCACCACCATCAGCAGCGGGGTGGCCAATTTCAGCGGCGACGTTGTGCTTCAGGATAACTTAGTGCTGACGGCTCCGACCGGGGGCGAAGCCTCCATCTCCGGTCAGATCACCGGCAACGGCAACGTGACCAAGACTGGCGGCGGGACGGTGACTCTCAGCGGCCTGAACACCTACAGCGGAAGCACCACGCTGAGCAACGGAACGCTCAACTTGAACAACCGCGCGGGCAGCGGCACCTTCACGATTGCCGGCGCCAGCACGATTGACAATACCAGCGGCGCAACAGTGACGCTGGTCAATACCGCCATGGTTTGGAATGCTGATTTCACCTTTACCGGGACCTCCAACCTGAATCTCGGGACAGCGGCAGTGACGCTCGGGGGCAACCGCAGCATCACCGTTTCCAGCAACACCCTCACGGTCGGGGGCACGATTTCCGGCAGCGCTGGAATCACGAAGCTGGGGGGTGGCACGATGGTCTTGAACGGACTGAACTCCTACTCGGGCAACACAACCGTCAGCGAGGGGGCGATCCAGGTCAATGCGACGGCAACCTTCGGGGACGGAACAGGCACGATGAATTGGGCCGGGGGCACGATCATCTCGGCCAATACGCGCAACATCAGCACCGGCATCCTCCCCAACCCGATCAGCATGACAGCCGGCACCATTATTCAAAACACCGCCTCGGCCACGGCGGGCAGCCGCTACTTCCCGTTTGGTTCCAGTGCGATTACCACCACAGCCGGGACGTTGACCATTCGGAATATTGCCACTGGCAACTATACCAACATTATGAGGCTGCGCCTGCATGGTGCCGGCTTCACGTTCTCGCGCCCCATCGTGTTCGATAACTCGCTCGCAGGCAGCCAGGTCAACAATACCTGCCAGCTTGATTGCGCCAGCTCCAATGGCACGCCAGCCCAGATCTTCACGGGCGTCATTTCCGGACCGGGCCGCGTGGATCGCACATCCCTGACCGCCGGAGATGCCGGCACGACGATCCTGGCGGGGGCCAATACCCACACGCTGGGCACGGAGCTGAACCGCGGCAGCCTCGGATTGGGTGCCCCCAGCGTTTCCTCCGGCGGCATCATCATCTCCGCGCCGGCCGGCACGGGCATGTTGGAATGGACCGGCGATTCCGCGCTCTTTGCCTACGGAGGCGCCCGCGTGTTGGAGAACTACGTTTACCTGAACGGTGTCCGCGACGCCCAGCTTACGGGCACGAACGACTTGACCCTGTCTGGCACGATGAATGTGGGCTCAGTGGATAAGGCCTTCACTGTGGACAATACCGCCGTGACCACGTTCTCCGGCCAGCTCACCAACATCGCCAACCTCATCAAAGGTGGCGCGGGCGTGTTAGTTCTGACCGGCGACAATCAGAACTCCGGGCTGTGGACCGTCACCAACGGCACGTTGCTGGTAAACAACTCAACCGGCAGCGGCACCGGCACGAGCAACGTCGTGGTCAGCGGCTCGGGCAAGATTGGCGGCACCGGCACCATCGCAGGTTCTGTTTCCGGTGGCGGCAGTGTGACTCCTGGCGCAAGCGCTGGCACCCTGACCGTGGGGGGCGGTCTCGATTTGAGCGGCGGCGGCACTTATGTATGGGATCTGGCGGCCAACTCCACGAACGGTCCTGGCAGCAATTTTGACGTGCTGGCCCTGACCGGCGGAAATGGGGTGCTGGGCGGGATTTCCAAGCTCTCCATCAACTTCATCGGCAGCGCCACCGCGCCGGATAGTGCGAACCCGTTCTGGCAATCGGCCCGGTCATGGACAATTCTCACCGTCGGCGGCTCCGCCACCAACAGCGGGTTGACTGCGTTTGCGAGCATCCTCAATGGCACCTACTCGGCCGGCTCGTTCACCAATTACGCCGATGTGAGCGGCAACATCATACTGGCCTATACGCCAGCCGGCACACCTCCGCCTCCGCGCCCGTTGATCAGTTCAACCATCGCCGGTGCCGGCACCGCCAACTCAGTCCTTAGCTGGGGTGCCGTCAATGGGGTCACCTACACCGTGCAGTGCAAGACGAATCTCAACCAGGCGGGATGGATCACCCTGGGAACCGCCACGGCTGCCGGAACCACCGCCACATACACCGATACGACCGGGCCGCACAATGAACGCTACTACCGCATCATCTGGCCATAGGCGGCCGGTGGTAGTTGAGCGATCATCCGGTTGGTATTTGGCGGTGAATTGATGCAGGCTCTGGCCTTGTGAACCGATTGCGTCCATGCAGGTGGTGGCTTTGGGGGTTGCTCGCAGTCGCGGGCAGCCTCGCCCTGTCACTTGCCCGGGCGCAGCCCTATGTTCCCGGTCAGAGCTACTTCGGGCGGAGCAACTACATCGAGTACATTGCGGGCGACCTGCCGATCATCGTCTCCGCGCCGCACGGGGGCACGCTCACCCCCTCAGAGATTCCCGACCGTGATTGCACGGGCATATCCGATTGCTCGACCGCGACCGATTCTTACCTCGACGACCTGGCCGCCAAGATGCGGACCGAGGTTCAGAACCGGGTCGGCCATGTGCCGCACATCATTATCTGCCATCTCAAGCGCACCAAGGTGGATTGCAACCGTGAGATTGATGTGGGAGCAATGAGCAACGTGTGGGCGATGGTGGCCTGGAATGAATTCCAGAACTACATCATCGCCGCCAAGACCGCCGTTTCGAATCAGTATGGCAAGGGTTTCTACCTGGACATGCATGGCCACGGTCACACCCTCCAGCGCCTGGAACTGGGCTACTTGCTGAGCGCCACCCAGCTCGGTTATTCCGATACCACGCTCAATTCCACGTATTACGAAAACCAGAGCAGCATCCGGACGCTGTCCCAACAGTCGCCGCTGACCTTCCCGCAGTTGCTCCGGGGCACCAACAGCTTTGGGGCTTTGATTGACGCCGAGGGATACCCTGCGGTCCCCAGTCCCGACATCCCCAATCCCGGTACGGATCCTTACTACAACGGCGGCTACAATACCGATCAGCACACCTCGGTCCATGGCGGCACAATCAGCGGCTTGCAGATCGAGAGCAACATGACCGGGGTGCGTGATACTTCGGCCAATCGCACCGCTTATGCCCAAGCCCTGGCGCGCGTGTTCGAAATCTACCTGGGAGCGCACTACAGCATCAACCTTCGTGGCTGTGTGCCGAGCGTGTGGGATGTCGGCAGCGGCAACTGGAGTTCCAGCAGCAGTTGGTATGACAGCGCGTTGCCCGTGAGCAGCAACCACATTGCGTTCGTCGGGGCCGGCGGCACGTCCAGCCATAACCTGTCAGCCCTGACCACCGGCAACGGCGTCATCGCCTCGCTCACCTTCAGCAACGCCGTCACCGGCTCCTACACCCTGACCGGCAATGCATTCACGCTTATGGGAGGAGTGACGAACAGCTCCGCGTTGGCCCAAACGATCAACAATCATATCACCCTGTCGGCTGCAGCATCCTTCGTGGCCAGCTCGAATTCGTTGACCCTCGGTGGCAATATCACGAATGGAGGCGGCCTCCTGACCCTTGGTGGAAACGGAAGTATCAGTGTCGGCGGCGTGGTATCCGGCACTGGCGGTCTTGCCAAGTCCGGAGCCGGCACGGCGGTGCTGAGCGTCGTCAACTCCTACCACGGAGCTACGACCGTGAGCGGTGGCTGGGTGCAATTGAGCTCCACGGCCACTTTCGGTGACGGCGCAGGCACGTTGAACTGGGCTGGCGGCGGCATTGCCTTGTCGGCTACGCGTGACACCACCAACGGGGTCATCCCCAATCCCATCCAGATGACGGCCGATACGGTCATCCAGAACACTACTAACGCCGGCAGCGGAACGCGAAACTTCCCCTTTGGCGCGGATTCAATCACGGCCACCGGCGGCACGTTGACCATTCGGAACATGGCGCTGGCCAACGTCAACACCATGAACCTGCGCCTGCAAGGAAGCGGGTTTAGTTTCTCCCGCCCGATCGTCTTCGATAATTCGCAGGCGGCGGATCCGGGCAACAACACGGTGCAACTGGACTGTTACAACACGAACGGCACCCAGGTGTTCAGCGGGGCCATCTCCGGCAGCGGGCGCATCCGCCGGGGTATCCAGTTTGGAACCGCGGCGGGCACCACGATTCTGACGGCGAACAACCTTTACACCGGCGGCACCACCATCAATGCCGGCACACTGCTGGTGAACAATACCTCGGGCAGCGGAACGGGATCGGGGGACGTGGTTGTGAGCGACGGCGGGATTCTCGGTGGCAGCGGGGCCATTGCCGGTGCGGTCGTGTGCGGAGGCATCCTCTCGCCCGGAGCCAGCGTGGGCACCCTGACGCTGGGAAATGGCCTGAATGCAAGCGGCGGCGGCACCTGCCTCTGGGAGCTGTCGAGTTTGACCACTGCAGGCGCGGGCACGAACTGCGATCAGCTTATCCTGACGGGCGGGAATCTCGTCCTGGGCGGCGCGGCGAAGCTGCAGATCAGCTTCATCGGCTCGGCCACGCCTCCCGATGCCGCCAATCCGTTCTGGCGGGGCATTCGTTCGTGGCGCGTCATCTCCTTGAGCGGCGCGGCGGCCAACCCGGGCGCGACCTGCTTTCCGACGCTGCTCAACAGCAGCTTTGGAGCGGGCGCCTTCGTCAATTACGCTGACGCCGCCGGCAGCGTCTGGCTGAAGTTCATTCCCACCAACGCCTACGCGCCGCCGGTGATTGACCCTTTGATCGGCGGGGCGGGCAGCGGCACTGCATCCCTGGTGTGGAGTGGCACCGAAGGTCAGACCTACCTGGTCCAGCACAAGGACGATATGAGCGCCACGAGCTGGGCCACGCTGGGAACGGTGGTCGCCCCCGGGTGCGTGGTTTCCTACCTGGACACGAACGGCCCGGCGCCCCAGCGCTTTTATCGGGTGGTGATCCCTTGAAGTGTGAAAACTAGTCTTCGCACCGGCAAGCTTACCGGCCTATTGCTCATCCTGGTCGCGGCTGTGGTCGCTGCCCTGGCCGCACCCTCGTTCATGGCGATGCGCCGCCCCGACGCGCTCCACCCTGGAGCCGGCGTTACCCAGACCACCCAGTTGTCTGCCTACTTTCCTGCCCTCGCCGGAACACCCGGCGATACTCCCGTCTATATCCTGAACGGGGCGGCCCCCGGAGGGTGCATGCTGGTCCTGGGCGGAACGCATGGGGATGAATCGGCCGGATACCTGACCGCCGTGATCCTGTTGGAACAAGCGAAGGTTGAAGCCGGCCGGCTCATTGTGATCCCCCGGGCCAACGCCAGCGGCTTCACGCACAACGTGCCCCAGGAAGGACATCCGCAGAGGTTCGCCGTCTCAACTCCGCGCGGGCCGCGCACGTTCACCTTTGGCGCCCGCGTCACCAATCCCGTGCATCAATGGCCCGACCCGCAGGTCTATACGCATGCTGCATCCGGCCAGACCCTGTCGGGCATTGAAACGCGCAACTTGAACCGCGCCTACCCGGGCCGGCCCAATGGCACGCTGACGGAGCGAATTGCGTTCGGCATCACAGAGCTGATCCGGCGCGAGAAAGTGGACCTGGCCATTGATCTGCACGAGGCCGCGCCCGAATATCCCGTGGTCAACACCATCGTCGCCCATGAACGCGCGAGCGACCTGGCCGCGCTCGTGAACATGAACCTGCAGGCGATGGGCGTTGCCATCGGCATGGAGGCTTCGCCCAAAAACCTGCATGGCCTGTCGCACCGGGAATGGGGGGATGGCACGCCCGCCCTGGCCGTGCTGATGGAGGCCACGCATCCTGCCATGGGCCGTCTGCGGGGCCGGACAAGCGCCGAGTTGGTCACCGTGGGAAAAGACAAATACTACGTGCTCGCCTCGGAGCGGCATCGGCTGTCGGCGCCCTTCTCAGAAACCGGCTGGCCATTGGACGTCCGGGTCGGGCGGCACCTGGCCGGCGTCTGCGAGTTTGCCAGGAGCCTGGGCGAAATTGCACCGGACAAGAAGACTGTGCTCAGCGGTCTGCCGGAATACCAAGCCGTTGTGAAACAGGGTGTGGGGGCATTCCTGAACTAATCCATGCGCGCGAATCTGAAACCGGGTAATCCCAACCTTGTCAGCCTCATCCAGCGAGTGCCGCGGAGATACGTTCGGGCGTTGTCGGCGGTCGGGTTGGGTTTGGCGCTGCTGGCTCATGGCTGTGCGAGTCGCAGCGAACTGAAGCCTGTCCCGGCGGTTGCCACCCGGAAGCCGCAGGTCACCGCGACCAACGGCATGGTCGCCTCCGCCCACATTCTGGCATCCCGAGCCGGTCTCGAGATGCTGAAAGCGGGCGGCAATGCGATAGACGCTGCAGTGGCCGCGGCCTTTGCTGTCGGGGTGGTGGAGCCGAACGATAGCGGCATCGGCGGCGAAGGCGTCATTCTCATCTACCGCGCCGATACCAAACAGACCGTTGCCATTGATTACCGATCGGCGGCACCGGCAACCGCCTCCTTCACTTCCAAGATACCGGCCGGAGGTCATGCCGGCGTGGCGGTGCCGGGGACGGTGGCCGGGCTTTCCCTGGCCCTGCAAAACTACGGCACCATGAAACTGCCGCAGGTCATGGCGCCGGCCATCAAGTTTGCCGCCGAAGGTTTTGTCATCAGTGCCACGCTGGCTGGGGAAATCGCCGACAACTTCGATGCCATCCAGAAGAATGAGGCCCTGTCTGCCATCATGTGCCCCCAGGGTCTGCCGCTGGAGGCTGGCGCGACCTTGAAGAACCCGGACCTGGCGCGAAGCCTTCAAAAGATCGCGGACGGCGGTCCGGATGCCCTTTATCGCGGGGAACTGGCCGAGGCGATCAGCGCCGACATGGCGGCGAATGGCGGCTTTATGTCCAAGTCGGACCTGGCCGCCTATCACGCGATCGCGCGGACGCCCGTGAAGGGAACCTATCGCGGCTTCGAGTTGGTTTCTGCCCCACCGCCGGTCGCCGGCGCGACGGTGATCGAGATCCTGCAAATCCTCGACCAGTTCGACCTGGCCAAGGGTCCGCCACTGTCCCCGGAGAACGTCCACCTGATGATTGAAGCCATCAAGCGCGGCTTCGTGGATTGCAGCGCCTTTGTCGCTGATCCTGACTTTGTGAAGGTTCCTCTCGATGGGCTGTTATCTCCAGCCTACGCGCGCACTCGCGCCGCGGAGATTCATCCCGGCCAGCTTACCGCCAAAGTTTCCGCCGGTGAGCCCGTCGGCGAGGGCAGCGGGAACACCACATCCCTTTGCGCGGTGGATCGCCAGGGTAACATGGCCGTGCTGACCCAGACCATCTCCGACCATTTTGGCGCCAAGGTGGTGGTCCCGGGCACCGGCATCCTGCTCAACAACGAGATGAAGAACTTCTCCACCAAAGGCATCAACGCAATCGCTCCCGGCAAGCGGATGCGGGGCACCCTGGCGCCGACCATTCTGCTGAAGGACGGCAAACCCTATGCAGCGCTGGGAACCCCGGGCGCCGGCCGCATCGTTTCCACCACCGCCATCCTGATCTCCAACCTTATTGATCACAAGTTGCCCATTCAGGAGGCCATTGAATCTCCGCGCTTCTATGCCCGCGATACGGAGCCGAAGGTTTCCGTGGAGGCGCGCGTGCCGTCGCAAACCCTTGAGGCGCTTAAACAGATGGGATACTCCTTCCAGGTCATGAATGAGTTCGACCTGTTCTTCGGCGGCGCGCAGGGCATTGTGGTGGATCGAAAACACCACACGCTGATCGGTGGCGCCGATCCCCGCCGCGATGGAGTGGCCGTGGGCTTCTAGCAGAGGCACCAGGCGA
The DNA here is from genome assembly GCA_026397855.1 of Verrucomicrobiota bacterium. Classification (GTDB taxonomy): domain Bacteria; phylum Verrucomicrobiota; class Verrucomicrobiia; order Limisphaerales; family UBA8199; genus JAPLUA01. Next base: position 12,486 of record JAPLUA010000019.1, read on the forward strand.
ACGCAGTTCATGTTCTTAACTCAAATCCCGCTCACGATTTAACCAAATGAAACCAATGATCATACCAAGCAAAAGCAACACTACCTCGGCGATTATCTTATCATCGGCCCTCCTAACCCTTGTCCTGAGCTGCCCGATGGGCACGCTCGCGGCGGACAGCGCGGACGCGAAGGCCCCCGCCAGCACCGAAGCGGCGGCGGCAAAACTCGAACCCAAGTTCTCGAAGCCCGGGCTGGTGACCGCGGCCGGCCAAAGCTCCGATATCGCCGTCGTGAAGGCTCTCCTCAATACCAGGCTGAAGCTCGGCCTGGAAATCAAGCCCATGGCGGCGGCGACGGAGTTGGGAGACAGCAAAACACTCGTCATCGTGCTCGGGGCCAGCACCAAGGGCATGGGGGCCGCCGGCCTTGACCTGGACAAGGAGATCGAGCGGACCAAGGCCGTCGTAAAAGCCGCCAAGGAGAAGGGAATCAAGATCCTGGGTCTGCACGTGGGCGGTGAGTCCCGGCGGGGCAAGACCACGAACGACCTGCTGGAGGTCGTTGTGCCCGAATGCACGCATGTCGTGGTGGTCGCTTCCGGCAATAAGGATAAGATGTTCAACACGCTCGCCGCCAAGAACAACGTGCCCCTGACCGAGGTCCAGAACCTCGCTGGTGCGGGTGACGCGGTGAAAGCCCTTTTCCTCCAGTAATCTCAGCCCCGCAATGGGCAATCCGATCGTATCTTTGGCCGGCGGCTCAGCTGAGCCGCTGACCTTCCTGCTGATGCTGCTCAGCTTCGGCTTCCTGGTCATTGCCAGGCGCTGGCCGATCGGCTTGGCGCTGCTCCTGGCGGCTTTGCTGGGCGCAGTCGTCAATGGCGAGTTCTTCCCGCTCCGCCACCTCGTCGAAGGGGCCTTCTCCTACCTGGACCCCATCCTGGTCATCGCCGCTGCCATGATCCTGATGCGGACGCTCGCCGACAGCGGCGCGCTGGAGTCCTTGGGGCGGGCCGCCGAGGAGCATTTCCGCAATCAGCCGGTCCTGCTGCTGGGGCTGCTCATGCTCATCATCATGTTCCCCGGCATGATCACCGGTTCCTCAACCGCCTCGGTCCTCACCACTGGTGCTATGGCGGGTTCCATCATCATTCGTCTTGGCCTTTCGCGCGAACGCACGGCTGCCATCATTGCCATGGGCGGGGTCCTGGGCATGGTCGCGCCTCCTGTCAACATTCCCGCTATGATCATCGGCGGAGGCGTGGACCTGCCCTACTCGGGGTTCGATGGTCCGCTCGCCCTGGCCGCTTTCCCACTGGCCATCATCATTCTTTACACCCTTGCGGCACCCGTGCTGCGCCGGCCGGCTGCAACTGTCTCCGTCGGAAATGCCGAATCGGCGCAGTCGCCCGTCCAAACCGGAAGCCCCCGGCTGGCGCTGTGGCGTGCCCTGGTTGGGCCGTTGGTCGCCACGGTTCTCATGCTGGGTCCCCGCATCGCGCCGGCGCGCATCGCCGACCCCGGCTTGCCCCTCGTGTTTATCGCCGCGACCCTCGCAAGCCTGGCGGTGCTCCCCCGGTTTAAGCTCTTTGCCTCCATGACCCGCGCCATTGATGAATCCCTGCCCGTGCTGGGGATTCTGTGCGGTGTGGGAGCCTTCATCCAGGTGATGACCTTGACCGGCTGCCGGGGTTGGCTGGTTTCGCTTATGACCGGAGCGCCCAGTTGGGCCATCGTCGCCGCGGCTGCCGTGAGCATTCCTTTGTTTGGTGCGGTCTCGGCCTTCGGTTCCGCCTCCGTCCTGGGGGTTCCCTTCCTCCTGTCGCTGTTGGGCCGGAATGAAATCGTGACCACCGCGGCCCTCTCGCTGCTGGCCTCCCTGGGAGACCTGATGTTGCCCGCCGCCCTGGCCGCCACGCTGGCGGCCCAGGTCACCGGCGTGGATGACCGCAGGAAAGTGCTGCGCCTGTGCATTCTCCCGGCGTTGTTGACTATCGCCGTCGCCGTCCTGATGCTCATCTTCGCGCCGAAAATCGGCCGTTGGTTCCAATGATACTGCACATCTACCAGTTGATCACCCTGCTCATTGCCGTGCTCGTCATGGCGGTGATGCTCCGCGAGCGCAGCCTGAGCCGCCAGATCACGGGAGCCGCCGTGCTCGTTCTGCTCCTCTTGCGGGTGTTCCTCATCAAGTAAGCCCGCATGTTCCACACCTTCGCCCGTAGCGCAGACCTTCGGGTCTGCCGTATCGTAGCGGCATGTCTCCTTGCTGCAGCCACGTCTCTGTCTGCTCCACCCCCCAAGACCCTCGCGTCTGACCCGGACATCTTGCCAGGGCCGGGCGTGACCGCCATCAGGAAGCTGTCCTCGTATCTGCCCTCGTTGAGCAACACCCCGGGTGACACCTTCGTGTATTTCCTCGAAGGCAAGCAGCCCGGCGGCACCGTTTTTGTCGCTGGCGGAACGCATGCCAATGAAATCGCCGGCGTCATGGCGGCCACAGTATTGATCGAGCACGCCAAAGTGGAAAAGGGCCGCCTCATTGTGGTCGCTCACGCGAACAATTCCGCCGCCACCTACCCGGACCCCACTCGCGAGGTCTCTTCGTCCTACACCATCCAGACTGCCAGCGGGGAACGCCACTTCCGTTACGGTGCCCGGTTGACCAAACCGGAGGACCAGGGGGCCAAGGACCCTGCAAGGTTCCGCAATCCGAAGTCCACGGAAAGCCTGGCCGGATTCGAGGCGCGAAACCTGGATCGCGCCTATCCCGGCCGGTCCAAGGGCAACCTCACGGAGCGAATCGCCTGGGCCATCTTGCAGGTGCTCAAGAAGGAGTCCGTGAACGTCGCGTTTGACTTCCACGAATCGCCCCCCGACTCGCGGTTGGCCAACATGATCGTCGCGCACCCCAGGAGCATTGATATTGCCGCTCTCGCCATTCTGGACCTGGATGCTGCGGGCGTCGGCATGCGGCTGGAACGTTCGTCGGAAACCTTCCGCGGGCTTTCGCACCGTGAGTGGGGCGACGCCACCAAGGCCCACGCCTTTCTATTCGAGACGCCCCATCCCGGCATGGTGAAGAAGACCGCCGGCGTGGACATGGTTAGCGACCCGAAACTCCCATTGTCCCGGCGGGTCGGCCTGCAGCTCTCTTCCTTCCTGGCGGTGCTGGAGACTTATGACGGCGTTGCGGCTCCTGGCTTGTCGGTGAAGGTGCAGGATGTCCCCGGCTTGCCGCAACTGGTGGAGTCCGGCCTGGGCTCGTTCCTCAAATGAGGCTGCATGCCGTTTCTGGGGCCCATTTCCGCGTGTCTGCTGCTGCTGGTTGGCTTGGGGTTGCTGGAACGGCTCTGGCGGAACCGGGCTTGGAAGGCAGTGCCCATCCGCATCCATGTTAACGGCACACGCGGCAAGTCCTCGGTGACGCGGCTCATCTGGGCCGCGCTTCGCGCGGCGGGTATCCCTACGCTGGCCAAGACGACCGGGGCCGCTCCCTGTCTGCTCCTGCCGGATGGAACCGAACAGCCCCTGCGGCGTTGGGGAAAACCTAACATCCGGGAGCAGCTCCGCACCTTGTGGCTGGCGAAGCGCACCGGGGCGCGGGCAGTGGTACTCGAATGCATGGCCATCGCGCCGGACCTGCAGTGGACCGCCGAGCAGGAGATGATGCGCGCCACGATCGGCGTCATCACCAACGCCAGGACCGATCATACGGAAGTGATGGGGCACACTTGGGATGAAATCGCCGCCTCGCTGGCCAATACCATTCCGCGCAGGTCGGTGCTGGTCGTCGGCGAGTCGCGCCTGGCGGCAGCTTACGAGCGCTGCGCTGCCGCGCGTGGCTCCAGGATGCTGGTGGCCGCTGTCGGAGCGCGCCCGTCCTCGGGCGCAGCAACGCCCGCAGGCAGGGAGGCATCGGAATCCACCAGCGCGTTCAGCAGGGCGGGGTTTGCCGCGCATGAGGAGGGGCGCACCTCCACCGACCAGCCCTGGCAGCGGGATAACGAGGCCATCGCTTTGGCCGTGACCCGGGAGCTGGGTATTGCCGACGCCGTGGCGCTTGCCGCGATGCGCGGCCTGCGTCCACGGACAGGCGATGCGATGCAGGGGACTGTGCAATGTGGCCAATCTTCCCTCCCGTATCTGGATGCCCGCAAAGCCAATGACCCCGAATCGTTCCTGCAAGTATTGGATTGGTTCCTGGCCAGCCTTGTTCGGGGAAATGTGCAACCACAACGGCCCCTCCTCATCTACAACCACCGCTCCGATCGCCCCCACCGGCTCCTGAGTTTCGCTGCCAAGGCATTTCCGCAATCGCGCGCCCCCGAGGTGCTGGTCACCGGCCAGCGGCCAGCCCAGACCCTCTGGCGGACAGTTCGGCGCATGAACGAGCTTCCGCCGCTGAGGTTTGTGTCCATGCAGCAGCTCCCGGCTCTTTTGGCTGAGCGCGCCGGGCATTGCCAAGGGGTGGTGTTTTGCGGGAATATCCAAGGCTTGGATTTGAAGCACCTATTGTCGCCGCCAAACGTGAACACCTGAGCCTATGGTCGAACTGGCTATCGCAATCGGCATCGCGCTGAACCTGCTCTTCACCGAGGTGTTTGGGTTCACCTCGGCTGGGCTGGTGGTCCCGGGCTACCTGGCCCTTTACCTCGATCAACCCGGGCGCCTCGCGGCGACCCTGCTGCTCTCGGTCGCCACCTGGGCCACCGTGCGCTACGGCCTATCCCGGCTCATTGTGCTCTACGGGCGGCGTCGGCTGGGCGTGGCCGTGCTTGTCGGCTTCGTGCTCAACGGCCTGCTCAACCTCGCGCTGCGCGAGCTGCCGCCCCAGCCGGTGGACATGCGAATCATCGGCTACATCGTGCCGGGCATCATCGCCAACGAAGCCCTGTCGCAGGGCGTGGTTCCCACCCTGGCCACCACCCTGCTGATCGCCGGCCTGGTCCGGCTCGCGCTCCTGGCCATTGCCGGCTGGACCGGATGAAGAGCAAATGCGGAGTGCGGAGTGCGGAGTGCGGAGTGGCGCGCCAGCCGTTCCGACCACGCAAAGGGCGGCTGCCGCTCTCCACCACGTTGCTGGTGGTCAGCTCCGCGCTGGTGCTTGCCGCGGCGGCTGCGGCCACCGTTGCGGCCCGATCTCGCGAGTGGCCGGGGCTTACTGATGCAGGCAGCCACCTTTCCCGCTCCGACCTGATTCAAAAGGCGGCTCAGGCGAAGCAGACCGCACAACTGGCGGAGAGCTATCTCCGCCAGGCCAAGCTTGCCGCCGGGATCCAAGCCGATCCAGGGCTCTCGCAGTCGGATTCTCCCTGGCTGGGCGACGAACTCACTCAGCTCGTCACCACGCTGGGCAGCCTGGAAGCGAAACGTCTTGCCGCCAATCCGGACTGGGCTCGGGTCCTGACCCTCCGCCTCTACGAAGCCGGCGTGCGCTCCAACAGCGTCGTCGCCGCCGGTTGCTCCGGGTCGTTCCCCGGCGTGAATCTGGCGCTGGCTTGTGCATGCCAGGCGCTGGGGGCGGAGTTGGTTTCCGTCAGCTCCGTGACCGCGAGCACCTGGGGCGCCAATCAACCCGGCTTCACCTGGCCCGAGATCGAGTTCCGATTGGTCCGCGCGGGTATGATCCGGCCCGTATCGGGCGCCGTCTCCGTGGGAGGGCAGGGGGATATGGCCTTGGACCTCGAATCCTCAGCCAGGCTCACGGCGCGAACGATCCAGGAAGCGGCCTGTGCCGTCCTTGGCGCGCGTGCTTTGACCCCGACCTCACTCCGGGATTCCGTCGAGCAACGCCTGCAACTCTACCAGCGCGCCGCTCACGGTCGGCGAATCGCCCTCTATGTCAACGTCGGTGGCACCGAAGCGAGTCTGGGCGAGTCGGCGGCTGCCTTGCGCCTCCGGAGCGGCTTTGTCCCGGCCAAACCGTTTGACCTCTCCCCCGGACGCGGCGTCATAGCGCGGTTCGCCGAGCAAGGCATCCCGACGCTCTCGCTGCTCCACATCGAGGGCCTGGCGTTTCGCTGGGGAGTAGCCCGCTAGCGGCTCGTTTGTTCATGGGCGCGCCCACGCGCGCACGACGAGTGCCAAAGTCGCCCCAGGTGTTTGGGGATGAGGTGCGAGGTAGCGCCGACTTCCCAGTCCAATGCCGCCAGGATTTTGAAGGCCCCATCCAGAGGATTGGATGCACCTACCCCAGTTCTGCCACGGCGCCAGCGCG
>JAPLUA010000289.1 GCA_026397855.1 Verrucomicrobiota bacterium
ATCGGTTTCGCCACCCTGCGCAAGGACGGCTTTGCCTCGCTGAATGCGGGGGCGACCGCCGGAACCCTGCTCACAAAGCCGATCACCAACGCCTCAGGGGCGCTGCAAGTCAACTGCCTCGCCACGGGCGGCTCACTCAAGGTCGAGGTCCTGGACGCAAGCAGCAACGTAATCCCGGGCTATTCCCAGGACGACTGCATCGCCTTAACCAGCGACAGCGTCGCCCAAACCGTGGCGTGGGCCACCCATCCCCTGCTCCCGGCTGGCGAAACGGCAATCAGCTTGCGCTTCATTCTCCAGAATGCCTCGCTCTATTCATTCATGGCGGGGCAATCGGCCGTGCTGGTGGACGTGCCGACCATCAGCCAGCAGCCAGCAAGCCGGGTGATCCCGCCGGGAGGCTCCACCACCTTTTCCGTCGTCGCCTCCGCCATCAGCCCGCTCGCCTACCAGTGGCAGAAGAATCAGGTCAACCTGTCCGATGGCGGGCATTATTCAGGCTGCGCGTCGGGCACGCTGCGGGTCGCGGGCGCGGACAGCGCCGACGTGGCGGCTTACCGGTGCGTGGTCACAAACGCCGCTGGCCGGGCGACCAGCAGCCCGGCAACGCTGGCGGTGGTATCGGATGCCTTCGCCTCGCTTTCTGTCACCCAGGTTCCCCTCCTCGCAGGCGACACAAGCAACGAGGCGCGCGCCATTACCCTGGACGGCAGGTACGTGGCGGGGCTGTCCGGAACAAACAACGGGTTTTTCTACGACTCAGCCAGCAACACGGTTGTCCGCCCGGTGAGTTCCGATGGCGCCGCCGCCCAAATCCTGACCGGCGTGGGCTACCGCACCGATTCGAGCCAGGTTCCACCCCAAACCCAAATCGTTCTCTCCGGCCTTGCCGCCAACAACGGACGGTTTACGGCCTGGATGACCGCCAACCGGGGTGCAACGTGGGCAAACATGGTTCAGTATCCCCTTGCCACCAAGAAGCCAACGATCCCCGCCGCCAACAGCCTGGCAGGGAGTGCCTCGGACGTTTTCTACGCAACTTGGACAGACCAAGGCCCCGGGGCAACCGACAACTGGGGGCTGAGGGTCGGCCGCAGCTCCGGCGCATGGCCGCTGGCACCGATCTGGACCCAGAAGGATGTGCCCAAGGCCGATACCTGCCAGATGAACGCCGTTGCCGGCAACGGGCGGGCCGTCGGCTGGAGGCGAAGCGGCACCACGCTCGCTTACGCGAATTACGTGGCGGACTGGCAGAACGCCGCCGGGCCGATAATGTGGAACATCTCCGGTCTGGACGGCACCACCGCAGGGCAGGCGATGGCCGTCAACGCCAACGGCACCGCCATCTTCGGCATGTCGCCGATGGTCATCTGCGGGGCGACCAATAACCACGGCTACAAGGCGGGATTCAATCCCACCTACCCCGGCCCCGCAACCCAGCTGAGCACCGGCCGGCTCCCCGACTTTCCCGACACCGCCGGCTCGGTTAACCTCGCGATTCCCTACGGCTGCACAGCCGACGGCAGATACGTCGTCGGCATGAGCTACCGCGGCATCGAGAAGGCCGTCATCTGGGATACCGGCAATGCCAACCCCACCAATTGGACCGTCACCGACCTGACGGACCTCGCGGTAGCCAGCGGCTCGCCCGGCATCTTCGCGCGCCTGGCCCGCGCTTACAGCATCGGCACCAACTCCGCCGGGAACCTGGTGGTCGCGGGGGTTGGCTACGATACGAACAGCCCCGCCGGCACCCGCGCCTTCCTCATGACCGTTTCCGCGCCATCCGCCCCGGTCATTTCGCGCCCGATCGTGACCATCTCCGGCTCCTGCGCCACCGGCTACACGTTCAGCTTCCTCAGCGCCGCCAGCCTGAGCGTGATGTATTACCTCGAATGCACAACAAACCTGCCCCCGATCTCCGGCTGGACTCGGGTCGGCGCCACCCCAGGCAACGGCGGCATAACCGGCATCTCCGACCCCCCCCCGCCCGACTCGCGCCGCTTCTACCGCATCCGCGCCCAATAAGTAGAAGCCGACGCGCCAAGAAGCAATTTCTTGCAATACCAGCGCATTGCAAACGCACGGCAGGCGTGTTGCATCCTCCCGAGTTCAATCACCTGCCCGCGAACCATTTCAAGCGGTTCGAACTGGCGCAGCACACGTTCACCCACGACAACATCGTTGAACTCGCGCAGAGCCATCAGAGGGCGCTCGCCCTCCCCAGATTGGGCTTTCAAACAGGCTCTGAGGATGTTTGGCGGATTTGGACACCCAAACGGGTAATTCCAAACCTCCCGGATCAGGCAGCATGAGAGCTGCCGGTTAGGCGCTGACTGGTATTTCACTCGGTTGGTTGGCACGAAGCGTGCATAGAGCCCCCTCAGAATGCGTTTTCACTCGAATATTCCTATGACCGCCGGGCTGGCACTCGGAGCCTGCTTTGAAACCGGGCTTCCAGGAGGGCGAGCGTCCTCGCGAGCCCTGGTTTCCAGTGATTTCAGGAGATATTGGGGCTCACGAGGACGTTCGCACTCCCCAGGTTGGGTTCTCAAACAGTCTCTTAACCGCGCGGCGATTCCAAAGGACTTATCAGGCTCAGAAGTGCCAGCTCAACACAATTTCTCCCTTGGCCATCTATTAGCATCATGAAACCTGCGACTCGCAAAGACCTTCACGTCGGCTTTCTGGATCATATCCGGGGCTTTGCCATCCTCTATGTTTTCGTCTTTCACTGCCTTGGCGCGACCTACAAAATGGACCAGTTGGCCTGGAGCGGATGGCTGCGCAGTTGGGATGTCCCGGGCTCCTTCCTTGCCTTTCTTCCCATCACGTGGGGTTGGGCCGGCGTGCCGATCTTCTTTGTAGTGAGCGGTTTTTGCATTCACCTGGCTTACGCCAAGAACGAGCGGCAGGGTTTTGGGGGGTTCTTCACCCGCCGGTTTTTCCGAATCTATCCGCCCTATCTTATCGCGCTGCTGTTCTTCGCCTTCATTCTGCCGTCCACGCGGCTGGCTTTCGACAAGCCCGCGGACCTGTCCCAGTTTCTCTCGCATCTCTTCCTGCTGGAGAACTTGAATTATCGCTGGCTCTTTGAAATCAACGGTGCCTTCTGGAGCGTCGCGGTCGAGGTCCAGATCTACCTTCTCTACCCCGCTCTCATCTGGATCGTGCGTCGCCAGGGATGGGCTCGCACACTGGGCTTTTTGGGCGCGCTGGAACTTCTAATGCGGCTGGCCGCGGGCTATCACTTCACAAGAACTGGTTTCAAGCCACCTTGCTGGTTCATCCACTCGCCGGTGTTCTTCTGGTTCAGCTGGTCTATCGGCGCCGCCCTGGCTCATGGCTATCTCAATGACACCCTGCCCAGGCTCCCGAAGTGGTCCCTGCGCATTTGCTTCTTGCTGGTCCTGGCAACCTATGGCGTGAAACCGCTTTCCTATCTTGCGTTCCCAGGCACCTGCCTTCTCACCGCGGGGCTGATTCTCAGGATGCTGAGAAAGGAGATTTCATGGAATCCACTTCCTGCATTCTTCTGCAATCATCTCCGCACCGTTGGCGTGTTGAGCTACAGCGTTTACCTGATTCATCAGCCCCTGATGCATGTCGTTAGGGATCTGGTTCAGGAGTATCTGCCGACGGTCAACACCCAGCCCGTGATTGTCATGGCCATCTGTCTGGTCACCTGGCTGCCGCTTCTCGGCCTGTCATGGTGCTTCTACCAGTGGGTGGAAATGCCCAGCATCTCCCTTGGCAAATGGTGGATGAGCAGGCGCTCCGCACCCGCATTGAATTCGCTCAACGCATCAGCACCGGCATTGAATCCATGAGCCTTTGGGAGACTCTGCCGCGCTCATCCAGCCGCCGGATCACGCCGATGTTCGAAGGCGCCGATCGGCGTGGCCGCTGACCAGCAAAGCCTGCGAACCGCAGTCACGAACGGCACGCTGTATTACCTCGATGCGGCGAACGTCGCCAGCGGTAGGGGCGAGGCGTTCTATCGCGTGCGTTTAGTGGAGTGAGTTTGTTTGCAGGTCAGGCTCAGCCCTGGAACTGGCCGCGGCTCTCAAGCGCTTTATGCAGGGCATCCTTCACGGCGTCGAGCCGGGCGGGCAGTTCGATGGGTTGGTTCGCGTGCCGGCTGGGGAACTCCAGCTCCTTCTGGTGATACTTCACCTTCATCTCGACAAACTTCAGCCCGTGCGCAGTCGAGATCACCACCACGCGCTCCGACTTGTCTATCTTGCCCGCCTTGAGCAGCTTGATCAGTGCGGCCAAAGCCACGCCGGTGTGGGGGCAGTTGAACATCCCGGTGCGGTCGCCCAGGGCCGCCGCCTCGGCGAGCTCCTCCTCGCTGGCCTGCTCCACGATGCCGTTGAACTGCTTCAGGATGCGGACGGCTTTCTCGAAGCTGACGGGGTTGCCGATCTGGATGGCGCTGGCCAGCGTCTTTTGGGCCTGGATCGCTTCGAAGACCTCGAAGTTGCGCTGGTAGGCGAGGTAGAGCGGGTTGGCCCGCTGCGCCTGGGCGACGACAATGCGCGGCAGCTTGGCGATCAGGCCGAGGTCTTTCATCATCAGGAGGCCCTTGCCCAGGGCCGACACGTTGCCGAGGTTGCCGCCCGGGATGATCATCACATCGGGCACCTCCCAGTCGAACTGCTGGACGATCTCGATGCCGACCGTCTTCTGGCCCTCGACGCGCAGGGAGTTCATGGAGTTGGCCAGGTAGAGCGTCGGGTCCTTGGTAATCTCCTGCACCAGCTTCATGCAGCCGTCGAAATCGGTGTCCAGGTAGAGCACCAGGGATCCGTTGGCCACCGGCTGAATCAGTTGCGCGAGGGAGATCTTGCCGCGGGGGAGCAGGACGATGGATTGGATGCCGGCCGCCGCGCAATAGGTGGCCAGCGCGGCCGAGGTGTCCCCGGTCGAGGCGCAGGCCACCGCCTTGATGGGCGCGCCCTCGGAGATCATCTGCTTGACCTGGGAGACCAGCACGGTCATCCCGAGGTCCTTGAACGATCCGCTGTGGGTGTTGCCGCACAGTTTGATCCAGAGATCCTCCACGCCGATGATCTTGCCGAAGCGCTCGGCCCAGAACAGGTTGGTGCCGCCTTCGTAGAGGGAGACGATGTTGGCGTCGTCAACCTGGGGCAGGATCCACTCCTTCTTGCCCCAGACACCGGAGCCGAAGGGCCATTGGGTGCTCTTGTAGCGATCCTCGAAGAGGCGCATCCAGGCGGCGGCTCCGCGGTTGCCCAGCGCGCCGGTGTCGTGCTGCACCTCCAGCAGCGACTGGCATTGCTGGCATTGGTACACGATGGAGTTGAGCGGGTAAGTTGCGCCGCATTGCGGGTTGATACACTGAAAGCAGGCTTGATATGGCATCATTTGACGGTCCGGCGCCGCGCCGCTCCAAGCCTTCAGTGGCTGGCGCCGGCGGCGGCACGATTCAGGACGGGCGCAGGATGGCTTAAGCCGGGGCGCTTTTCAAACCTGAAATCCCTTGCTGACGTATCGTATGCAGGCCGTCTTCGCGTCGCCGAGGTCAACCGCGCATTCCAGCGCCTGCGCCTGCTCAAGAATCGGCATGGCCACTTCATCGCTCCGCACGGATGCCAGGCACCGCTGCTCCCCGTTGGTTCCGGTCGGGGCGTCGTCGTCTTCTGCGGGGAGTTGCTCCAGGTCGTTCACAAGGTCCCCGGCGATCCGGTGGCCGATATTGACCAGCCACGACAGGACTTCGTTCCTCGGGCAGCGGAAGATATCCGGGTATAGAAAAATCAGCTCCTGGGGCAGCACCGGCAACACAAATGCCTCCGCCGCATGCCAGTCCTTCCGGATCCGCGCGTAATCCTTCACCAGCAGAAGCTTGCGGATTTCGCCAGTCAGGTACGGCTGCAACGAGCGCAGGAACTTCAGCTCGACGAAATCAACGCGGCCGGTCTGGTTGAAGCGATGCGAGATCTTCACCCTGCCTCTCTGCGAGTTAAAAGCTCCCTCGTAGCAGGTGGACAGGATCAGATGATCGTAGGCAGATTGAAGTTGCAGCCAGCAGCCGGCGGCCCGGCCGCCGTAGTTTCGCTTGGAGGGCGCCGACGCATTCTCCCTGCTTCGCGGTGCGAGCCGTCCCTGGATCTGCAGCAGGCGGCTGAAGTAGTCGCTGGTGGGGGCGAAGTCATTCCGGAGCAGAAACTCCCGGGCCGAATGGATTTCGGTGTCGTTAACCGGCGGTCCTGCGTGCACTCGAGATTCGAGTTGCTCGATAAGTCCGCGGGCATGTCGCCTATGGTCTTTGGTAGCCACGATCTGCCCCAAATTTACCCGGGTGGCAGGGGCCGACAACTGTGCGTCTCGATGCACACCCGCGGGCGGGGGCTGTGCCGATGGGGAGGGGGGTATTGCTCAGCCCAGCCACGGCATTGCCGTGTTCTGGCGGCCCTTGCGTTCGAACTGTTCGTTTTGTTCTCTAGCCTCAGGCTGCGGTATGTGACGAATTCCCTTCGCGTAGGTGCGCCAGACCGCATTGTGGTCCACCGGTACCCCTCGCTCCTTGAGCCAGTCAGCGATCTCCCGGAGCGTGAACCCCTTCTCGTCCTTGAGCACCCTTATTGTGTCAAAATAGGCCTCCAGTCCGTGCCGCTGCGGTTCCTTTCGCGCTTCCGCCTGCAACTGCCGCGGGTCTGCCATAAACTCTTCAGATTCCATGGAACGTAATCTATATCAGGCCTTGTAGAACACGCAAGAACAGAATAGAACATCGTGATACTGGACAAGACACAGTAGCAAGTGGCTGGCCCTTACCCGGCAAGTTCCCGGGGGGCTTGGGCGCGGTTGACGAGGGCGAGCATGGTTACCGAGGCTGCAGCCTGCCGCTCGGCCTCCTCGATCCGGTGGAACTCTCCGTAAACCTCGGCGCGGGCCGGCTCATCCCGTGTCTCGAGGTCCTGTCCCCGCGTCGCGCGCATGGCCAGGAGAATATCGTGGCAGGTGATGCTTTCGAGCGGTCGTGCGGGCAGGTAGGCCGGTTCCGCGCCGGCGGATTCGACGATGAGCCGCGCGGCGCAGAGGGTTTGCATGACTTGCTGGACCAGGCGGGTGGGCACAGCCAGGGCCGTGGCGACCTCCTCCAGGCCGGGCGGGGGCTCGCCCCGCAGGAAACGCTGGCCCACGCAGGTCATCAGCCGCAGGGCGACGAATTCACGTCCGCGCTGGTTGATGGTCTCGACCTGCTTTTCCTCGATATAGGCCGCCCGGTTCTGGAAGGCATAGGCGACCTGCGCGCCGAACAGCAGGATCAGCCAGGCGAAATAGAGCCCGACCATGAACACCGGTACCAGCCCAAGGCTGCCGTAGATCTTGCTGTTGGAGACAACGCGCGAGACATACAGGACGCTGGCGGCGTTGTTCAGGTGAAGCAGGATGCCGCCTGCCAGCCCGCCGGCCAGGGCGGCGCGCCAGTGGACGCGCGTGTTGGGAATCACCAGGTAAACCAGCGCGAAGGTCAGGCACAGCACGGCAATGGGCCCGAGCTGGAACAGAACGGGGAGGACGAAACGGCCGAAAAAGGGCATCGTGGTCAGCAGTTTCCGGGTGCCTGCGAGGTGCTGGCCCGTGGCCATGCCGAGGGCGACCACCAGGAGCACGGGGACCAGGCTGATGAGGCTCCAATAGAGCATCACGCGCATGAGCCAGCTTCGCCCGCGCGCCACCCCCCAGATGTCATTGAAGGTATCCTCGATCCGGCTCAGCATCGAGATGGCGACAAAGATCAGCATCACGCTGCCCGTCACCCCCAGCGTCCCGCTGCGCGTGTTCTGGATGAACTCGTGGATGCTGTGGGCCACGGCGCGCCGGGCCTTGACGGCCTGCGCGTCGCGGGCAAAGGATGGCAGCCCGTTGGTTATTCCCTCGCCGGCACCGGCGGCCGGCGCAAGCGCATAGGCCGCCCCGGTAGCAAGGTTCGTGGTCGCCGGGGATGGATCGGGCTCGCGCAACGGGGAACCTGCCCCGGCCGGGAGGGTGGCCGGGCCGGGGGCGTTGGTCCCGACCATGGCGGGCGGGGTGACACTCGCCACCAGCTTCACGATGAACTCGTCAATGCGGTCCTCGCCCTCTTTCTTCAGGAGGCTGCTGGTGACGCTCACCGCCACCGCCAGCATCGGGATGATGGCCAGCACCGTTGCGTAGGCCAGGGCCGAGGCGCGGACCGGGCATCGGTTGCGCACGAAGCTGCGGCCCACGAGGATCCAGAAATGGGCAAACTTGTGCCAGCGTGAAAGCTCGGCCCCGGAGTGCAGCGACCGTTCGTCGAGCAGCGACCGGGCGCCTTCGCGAATCTTGTGCAACCTGGAGCTGGAAGCCTTTTTGACCATGGCGGCTGGGGCACGCTAACAGAGCACGAGCCCAAGTCAATTGCCGGGAGCCCTGGCGACTGTCCGCCGCAACAGGTCCAGCGCCTGCTGGGCCGTGACCTGCTTGAATGTCTCGCGGTCCCAGGGGTTCATCCTGTGTTCAACCACCGTGCCTGCCGGACCGGCCAGGCCGATGAAAACGGTGCCCACAGGCTTGTCGGGAGTGCCGCCCCCGGGGCCGGCGATGCCTGTAACTGACAGCGCATAATCGGCCCGAGTCTGCCGGCGGGCCCCCTCGGCCATTTCGCGGGCCACGGGTTCGCTCACTGCGCCATGCCGGGCCAGGGTTTCGGCCTGGACACCCAGGAAAGTCTCCTTGGCCGGGTTGCTGTAAGTGACCAGGGCGGCGAGCAGGACGGCTGAGGCTCCGGGGACATTGGTGACCCGATTTGCGATGCAGCCGCCGGTGCAGGATTCGGCAAGGGCGAGGGTCAGGCTCCGGCTGGCCAGCAGGCGGACAAGGGCCGTCTCCTGTTCTTCGTCCTCGATGCCGTAGATCTGGGGACCGAGGACCTCCTGGACGATGGCCTCCGCCTCGCCGACCACCCGCTCCGCGCCGGGTCCGCGGGCTGCGAGGCGGACATCAACCTGTCCGGGCCTCGCGCAATAGCCCAGGTCCATCCCCTCCCCAACCGCCCCAGCGAGCGGGCCGGCGACCTTCTCCTGCACGACGGACTCGCCGATGCCGGCGGTCCGGAGGGTGCGGCAGACAAAGGGGCTTGCCAGCGGCAGGACGCGTTTGAGCAGCGGCACCACCGAATCGGCAAACATGGGGCGCAGCTCTCGGGGCGGGCCGGGCAGCATGACGAGCCAGGCGGCCGCGCCCCCGGCCCTATACGGGTTGGGGCGCACTTCGATGGCCAGGCCCGGGGCAGTGCCGTGCGGGTTGGGAAGCACCAGCGCGCCCTCGGGAACCATGGCCTGGATGCCGGTCCGGACCGGCATCGGCCGCCGCAGGCGCTCGAAGAAATGGCGGATGTGCGCCAGCACCTCCGGGTCTTCCTTGAGGCCTTTTCCAAGCATTTGCGCCACGAGGTCGCGGGTGATGTCGTCCGAGGTCGGGCCGAGCCCGCCGGTGGTGATGACCAGGTCGGCCCGGGACAGGGCCTCCATCACCGCCTGCCTGATGTCAATCCCGGTATCCGGCACGGCCGTCTGGCGGGTGACAACGTAGCCGAGGTCGGCCAGTTTGCGGCAGATCCATTGCTGGTGCGTGTTGAGGACGCGCCCGAGCATCAACTCGGTGCCGGTGTTGATCAGTTCGACGAGCATGGAAATGCAGTGTCGGCTGGGCCGGCGAGCATGGCAAGCCTTTCGGCGACAGCCTTTCGGCGGATCGGGCGCCGGCTAGACATGCCCAAAGAGAGGGCGTTGGGTTTGATTTGGTTGGATTCAGTTTGATTCCTCGGGGAAGCTGGCAACCTCGGGGTTGGGCTGGGTGGCAGGGGTTGGCGGGTCCCCAGCAACTCGCGAATGCGCCCACCCAGGGGGGGGCGGCAGCGGATGGCTTGCGGGCGGGCGGGGGCTGGCTTT
Organism: Verrucomicrobiota bacterium; assembly: GCA_026397855.1. GTDB lineage: Bacteria > Verrucomicrobiota > Verrucomicrobiia > Limisphaerales > UBA8199 > JAPLUA01. The sequence goes on from JAPLUA010000289.1 coordinate 9,948, forward strand.
ATGCTGGGGGCGATGTCTTCTGAGGGTGCCAACGTGTTCATTGCCCGGTGGGCGGCGGCGACAGCGTCCGAGCGGGCCAACAGCCAGCCTTTCCTGGGCGAGCTTTGTGACCTGCTGGGGATCGCCAGACCCGAACCGTCGCGGGAAAGAGGCTATGCGTTCGAGTACGACGTTACCGAGCACCATGCGGACGGTTCCACAACCAAGGGACGGATTGACTTATACAAGCGGGGCTGCTTCGTGCTGGAGTCGAAGCAGTTCCAGGCGGCCGAGGCGGCGGCGTCCTCGCTTGAACTGGCGGCCCAGGATGCGGGGGTGGCGGCGAAGAAGAAATCATCGCAGCCCGTACGCGGGACCGGAGCCTGGGACGATGCGATGGTGAAGGCGCGGGGGCAGGCGGAGCGGTATGTCCGGGCGCTGCCAGGCAACGAGCCGAATCCGCCGTTTCTGCTGGTGGTGGATGTGGGGCACAGCTTGGAGGTGTTCGCGGATTTCACCCAGGCGGGGCGGGCGTATTTGCCGTTTCCCGATCCGCGCTCGTTTCGGATTCGGCTGGAACATCTGGCGGATGAGACGGCGCGGGAGCGGCTGCGGCTGATCTGGACGAACCCGGCGGCGCTGGACCCGGCGCGGCAGTCGGCGGATGTGACGCGGGAAATCTCGGCACACCTTGCGGAGCTGGCGAAGTCGCTGGAGGTGGCGGGGCACCCGCCCCGGGTGGTGGCGGATTTTCTGACGCGGTGCCTGTTCTGCATGTTCGCGGAGGATGTGGGCCTGCTGCCGGAACGGGGCTTTACGGACCTGCTCGATTCTCTGCCGGATGATGGCGCTGGATTCCAGGAATGCGTGGCCCAGCTATTCCGGGAGATGAACACCGGGACCGGGAGGGGCGTTTCCATTGTGCTACGCAAGAAGCTGCTGCAATTCAACGGCGGGCTGTTGTCGGACTTCACCGTGCTGCCGGTCAACGGCTTGCAGCTTGGGCTGCTCAAGGAGGCGGCCAAGCAGAATTGGAGCCGGGTGGAGCCGGCCATCTTCGGCACACTGCTGGAGCGGGCGCTGAATCCGGGCGAGCGGCACAAGCTGGGGGCGCACTATACGCCGCGCGCTTACGTGGAGCGGCTGGTGCTGCCGGCGTTGGTGGAGCCGCTGCGGGCCGAGTGGGAGAGTGTGCGGGCGGCGGCGTTTACCTACGCGCGGGCCGGGGATCTCAAGGCGGCTCGGGACGAAGTCAACGCCTTCCACGAGAGACTGTGCCGGGTGCTGGTGCTCGACCCGGCGTGCGGGTGCGGGAATTTCCTGTATGTGGCGCTGGAGCATCTCAAGCGGCTGGAGGGGGAGGTGCTGGATGTCGCCGCGCAGTTCGGCGAGAGCTTCAAGCTGGAGCTGGAGGCCCATAGCGTGGATCCGCACCAGTTCCTTGGGATCGAGATCAATCCGCGCGCGGCGGCCATTGCCGAGCTGGTGCTTTGGATTGGCTACCTGCAATGGCACTTCCGGACGCGCGGCCAGGCGATGCCCGCAGAGCCGGTGCTGAAGAAGTTCAAGAATATCGAGTGCCGGGATGCGGTGCTGGCCTACGACGGCGAGCCGGAGCCGGTGCGGGATGAAGCGGGCAACCCAGTTACGGTGTGGGACCGGCACAGCACGAAGAAGGATCCAGTGACCGGGCGCGATGTGCCGGACGAAACGAAGCGGGTGGCGTTGTTGACTTACCGTAATCCGCGACCGGCGGAGTGGCCGGTGGCGGATTTCATTGTCGGGAATCCGCCATTTCTCGGAAACAAGCGCATGCGAGAGAGCTTAGGTGACGGCTATACCGAAGCTCTGCGAGGGACCTACCCGGCAATTTCAGAGACTGCGGATTTCGTGGTCTTCTGGTGGTACAAGGCGGCCGAGTTGGCTCGTGCTGGCAGGGCCAGGCGCTTCGGCCTCATCACAACCAACAGCCTTTCCCAGACCCTCAATCGCCGCGTGGTGCAAGAGCAGTTGGATGCCGTGCCGCCGCTGTGCATCGTGTTCGCGATACCTGACCATCCGTGGGTGGATGGCACGGAGGGAGCTGCGGTCCGAATTGCCATGACTGTGGGCACGAGGGGCGGCGAGGTGGGCGACCTGTCATCGGTCGTTAGCGAGGATCCTCAGGATGACGGTTCCGCGCTGGTTACGCTCAGCGCGAAGCGCGGAAAAATCCAGGCAGACCTTACTGCGGGGGCCGAGGTTAGCCGTGCGGCTAAACTAAAGGCCAACGAGGGGATTTGCTTTCAAGGAATGAACCTCGTCGGTGAAGGATTCCGAATTACACCGGAGGCGGTCAAAGCTCTCGGCCTCGATCCCCAAGCTCCGCCTCTGGTAATAAGGCGGTACCAAAAAGGACGCGAGCTCGTCCAGGGGGGTGAATCGGGACTGGTCATCGACTGTTTCGGGCTGACTGAGGACCAGGTGCGAGACCGCTACCCGCGAGTTTACCAGCACCTCTTGACCGATGTTAAACCGGAACGCGACCAGAACAATCGGGCGTCTCGCCGGAAGAACTGGTGGCTTTTCGGAGAGCCGGTCGGGAAATTGCGCTCGGCCCTTGCTGGACTCCGCCGCTATATTGCGACGCTCGAGACGTCGAAGTTCAAGCCGTTTGTTTTCATTGAAGGGCCTGTTATTCCGGACCACAAGCTCTATGCGATAGCTTCGGACGATGCACTTGTCCTTGGCATTCTGAGCAGCCGAGTTCACGCTGCATATGCGCTCGCCGCTGGCGGAACGTTAGAGGATCGGCCGACTTGGACCAACACCACGACATTTCTCCCCTTTCCATTTCCCGTGTGCGGCGAGCCGGCAGCAAGCCTTGTCCGCAACATCGCTGAGCGGCTAGACGCCCATCGCAAGCGGGTCCAGGCGGAGCGCCCGGAGCTCACCCTGACCGGCCTGTACAATGTGCTGGAGAAGCTCCGGACCGGTGAGGCGCTGAACGAGAAGGAGAGGCGGATTCATGATGCGGGCCTGGTCTCGGTGCTGCGGCAGTTGCATGATGACCTGGACGCCGCCGTTTTCGCGGCGTACGGGTGGCCGGTGAGCCTGACCGATGCCGAAATTCTGGACCGGCTCGTCGCCCTGAATGCCGAGCGGGCCAAAGAGGAGGCGTCCGGTGTGGTGCGGTGGCTGCGGCCTGCATACCAGAACCCGGGCGGGGGGCAGGAGCGGCAGGGGGCGCTGGCGGTCGGGGAAGCGGGGGATGGGCGATCCAGGGAGTCTGGGAGGGACGTGGCGAAGCGGGCGTGGCCGAAGACGATGGCGGAGCGGGTGATGGCGGTGAGCGGGGCGCTGGCCGGGGTGAAGGAGGCGGTAACGGCCGCCGAGATGGCGGGCGGGTTCAGCCGGGCGAGGGCGGCGGATGTGGGAGAGATTCTGGAGACGCTGTGCGCGGTGGGGCGGGCGCGGCGGGGGAAGGGGGAGGGGGCGTTTTTGCCGTGATGCGTGATGCGTGAAACGTGACCATTATTTTGCCTGGCCGCTCAGGGGTTGGGTTTCGTTAATGACGGGGCAAGCTATGGTTACGTTGAGGAATACCTGAAGGCAGGGAAGGATGCGCCGTTTTGTCATTGGTATGGATAAACGGTTCTGGTGTCGAAATAGCGCCAACTGCCCTCGGATGCGAAGGTCAATGTTTCAAGCTCCTGCTGGAGAGAAGCCGGTTCGTTGAGAGGATGGGGCATTGAAGATAGAAGGTCAGAGTGTTCGTGCCGGGCAGGCTCGCCTGAAGTGTTAGCGCCGCAAACGGATACGAGAAGTCGAGCGCTTGGGAGCCTTTGATGTCGAAGTAGCGGAGCGTGATGTCGGTGACGGTGAGCTTGGCGGCAGTATCAAGCCCTGCCATGTTCCCAGATTGTGGCGGTAGAGTGGCGTGCCCGGATTTAATTGATTCCGCCAGTTCATTGGCCGTAGCAACCAGGTGCGGCTCATAAGGCAGCAGACGCCTCCAATTCAACAGAAGACGTTTTATTTTGGCATTGCTCTCAACAACCAATAGAAAGCACGCGGCATTCCTCGACTCTACGCCGTCAATCTGGCGAGCAAAGGAGATGCCGCGGCTGACAACGTTAGTGGATAGCCTGTGCCCGTCCGGCGAAATTCTCCCCCGCACCGTTTCATAGCCGCTGCGTTTATCGCATAACAGCGAGCGATCTATGCCGAGTTGAAACAAGATATTGAAGGCCAGCTTTTCTAGTTCTGCTGGATTGGGGACGTTATTCGCGGCAGGTGTTGGAGCTGAATCCGCGTTGTATTCGATCCAACCCAAGGTAGGCGCAATTTCCAGGCAGCGGGTCCATCGTTGCTTCTTATCAGTAAAGCGGATTAGTTTTTTGTCCGCTATGTCGGAGGTGGTTGGTTTATTAAGGTTGATCCATTGAAACTCACAGAGAGACATTAGATTGGAAAGAGCGGCTGGCGAAAACTCTTGCGGCACTGCTCTGTATATCCACAGACCGTCAGGCAAGAGGTTTGTCGCGGCACACACCACCTCGACATGGGGCGGAGGCCGGTATGGGACACCCGGCAAGCCCTCCAAGTGAAGTGAATTGGCGGGGGAGCAGAGGGTGCCCCCTAAAATGGCTATGGCTATTAGCGAGCTTTGCATCATCAAGGAAACACCTGTGTTTCCTGATACTGAAGACCGTTAAGCGGATCGGGGTCATGAGCGTCGGACAGTTTATCGTTAATACAAGCAGGCCAGAATGAAACCGCCGCCTTTATGGTGTTGGTAACAAAGAGCCTGTTCAGGAAAAGCTCGGTCTCTAGCGCATTGTTGAAAGCATCGACGATGGTCTGATTCTTCGCGGTTAAGTTATGGGCATACTCATAGCCGATGCCCGGAATGGCGATAGAGTCTGTGCTGGGCCCAATGAGCAAGTGCAGTTTTTCATTTACTGGGATCAGCCCCGCATCATTCATGCTATCGTAATTGTAAGGCCTGAGAATGTTGCAGGCGTAAATGGTCATCCAACGCAGGCCGTTGGTGCCTGCACTTCCGCAATCCATGTCGGCTAGGCGCACATAATCATCTTGTCCCAGCCACAAGTAGGTATAGGAGACACCATCGGCTTCTGTTCCGGTTGTGCCGGTATTTCCATACGAGCCGTGCGTCATTAACATGCCAAAGTTGCACGTGTTGAAAATGGAATTGCCCCCTCGGTCGGGGCGCTTGATATCGGCAGCACTCCATTGGTCTTCCTCTTTTAAGAAAGCTGTTTTCCAGCCGGACTTTTGCATCTCAGCCTCGAATCCGCGGGCCAGGTAACGGTATTGTCGGATTCGATAATCCACTGTCTGAGCGGTTCGCGATTGGCCGTCGATGGCCACGCGTGGCGGGAGAGGATACGGCCAACCGGTTCTTGGATGTAAACTAGCAAACCCGTTAGTGGCGTAAGTCTTGTAGCAGATACCAAAGGTGCCTGACGTGCCTTTGACACCAGAGGTTGGCTTGCGCTGCGGGGCACGGGTTGACTGTGATGCAGCGCCCGAATAGCCAGAGGAAACCCCGGCGAACGTGGCGAGGTTGATTGTGTTTCGTTCCAAAGCGGGGGAATTCAGGGCCGTTGCCTCGGCCCATGTTGCTTCAAAAATATCAAAGCCGTTCGTGTCGTAGCCAGGAGGGTAGAGGATGAGTGGAACGACACAAGCTGCATTGGGAGCCAACGCAAAGATGTCTGTCGATTCGGCTTGTACTCCGAATGAAGGCACGGGCGGCGGGTCGGTGTCAATGCCGCCGCCACTACCCTGATTGTAGGCCTGCCCATTTGTTTGAGCACTTAACAGGTAGGTGTAAACTCCATCGGGAATTGAACTGCCGCCGTCGCCCGTGCCATCCCAATTATACAGCATGGACACGCCGCTACCTGTGGCTGTGCGCACCGTATTGCTGCTGGCATCTTGAATTTGAAGGGTCCAGTCAACACCGGCCGCGAAAGTGGCGGTGACTTGCTGTGTTTGACCCAACGCAGGTTCAAAAAACGGCTGAGAGAAGGCGAGCGATGCAATCAGGTTGTTGAATGCAACTCGCACGTAAGAAGAAACAGCCCTCCCATAAGTAATAACTCCGCCATTGGCGATGCCCTCCAAGCCGGACTGCGATGCAGCAGTAGCAAATACGATATGATCACCGTTAGGCCATTCGCACGTATTAATAATGAAGTTGGTGCCGTCGTCACTGGGCCATTGTTGTTCGCCATCAATGTAAAGCCTTACCTCACTTAGAATCTCAGAACTGCTTGCCGTCACTTGTAATGTGATGGTGTTGGACAGCGTTGCCCCGTCTGGAGGCGATACGACACTAATGTCTGGGTTTGAAGGCGAAGTATTGGCTTCAGCCAGCTTCACACGGTAGAAGCGCTTTGGAGAGTGCTTAGGGTGTAAAATGTTGGGGGTGATGTCATAGTTACCAGCGTCCGCCACAAAGGTGTAAGTGCCGTGCGAGGGATACTCGGTGTAAAGCGGCAACCAAGCCGTTGAGCCGTCTGGATTGCCGTTTAGCGCCTCGGCGTAATCCACTTCGTAAACTTCATTCGTGTTGCTGGCCCAGCCTAACATAATGGCATGCTCTCCAGCTTCCTTGACTGCGGCGAATGGAACCCAGGTTTGGGGGTATACCGTGTTCGCCGAGGATATGGCTAACCCAAGAAGGATTGATCTCATTGTATTCATTAGTTTGTCTAGGTTAAAGCGCGCATTGACCGACTGTACCAAACCTCCAGCTAAGTGCTGAGAAGTTCAGCACGGATGCTGACAGAGGCTACCAAGAGCGGCGATAGATGCAACACAAATCATGCGATATTCAAAGCATGTGACTGGCGTGGGATGTTTGCTTGATGGCGGGAGTAGCCTTCGGTGGCACCTTTTGGAGGCAAGAGGAAGGCTTTGGTCCAGGCTTGGCGGGTGATTTGCCAGCGGTGGGGGGAGCGGCGGCGGGCTGGCAGGGCGCGGGCGTGGATGGCTTTGATGATGAGGGAGGGGTGGCAGCGGAGCAAGGGGGCAAGTTCAGCGGGGGTGAGGGTGGCGCGGCGCCTGGGCCAGGTGAACCTGGCGGTGGCGAGTTTCTTGAAGGGATAGGGAGGGCGGCGGCGAAAGCGATCGAGGTAATGGGCACGGGGAAAAGGCTGGGCGTGCTGGGCGATCCAACGCACGAAGCGCTGGAGTTCCGCGAGGCGGAGGCGGGAGCCGGAGCGGGAGATGTGGCCGGCGGTGATCCAAGCGCGGAGGGGTTGGGTGGAGCGGCCGAGGAGGCGGGGGGGGGGTGGTGGCGGCGAGTCGGGTGAGGATTTCGGGAGAGCGGCATTTGACGTGCCAGGCGGCGGGGCCGCGTTGCCAGGGGAGTCCGGTTTTGGGCATGGGCAGGGTGCTAGCCGATGGTGGTCACGCCGGAGAGCTGGCGGAGGGCTTGGAGGAATTTGGCAAAGGAGCAGGTTTCGGGAAAGTCGGGTCCGACGGCGCCGGGGAAGGCGTTACTGCCGTAGGCGCGGACGGAGCGGCCTTTGTGCCGCATGGTGACCCGGAGCCGGTGCGGGCGCGCCTGTTGACCGCAGCCGTGGAAAGCGCGCAGAGGCGCGCGGAAATCATCACGCGCGCGGCTGGCACGAAGCTAGGCAAGATTGTCCATATCAGTTACGGCGTTACGGAGGTGCGCTTCCGTTCTGAGCCACAGGCTTGTTTGGCTGAGGACGGCCCTGGCGCACCGGACATTGAAGCTGGGAGTTTCAGCGTCGAGGACAGTGTGACGGTGACGTGGGAGATTTTGGATTAGCAGATTGCGAAGAGGCTGGCTCCGGGTGATCTGAGGCATGCGGTGTTAGCTCCAGCGGAGGGATGCCGGAACCCCGCGCGCGCAGGCAACACGGGGCGCGGATGGGCAAGACGGAATCAGCGCGAATAGGGGTTAGGGGGCTTGATTTACTGGGGGTTGATCAAGGTTTGGGGGGGGAACTGGGGTGAGACAAACCAGAATCGGTGTGCTGGAGGTGGGTTGAATGGGTCACTTTCCAGCGGCCTGGCGGGCTAACGCTCTTTCAGCGGCGGCCTTGATCTTCTCTTCGGCTTTGGGGGTTAGATGACCGTTTGCAACTGGGAAGAAGGGTCTGGCGGGGATCGTGACCTGGCTTACGGTGGCCCAGCGGCCGGGGACCCATTGGAAACGGAGCTTGGGGTTGCCCTTTATCGTGCCGCCAAACTGGTGGATGGCAGCGTAAATCATGGGGCTGCCGACGGTGGCGCTGTGGGGGGTTACTTCGAGGTGGAAGCTTCGGCTTAGGGTGCCGCTCTTTTGAAGCTTGGCGGCGGTGCCGTCCTTTTTTGGGGACCAGGGGGAGGGGCGATAGTCGGCATTCTTGAAGTTCCCCATCGTGAGCGATAGGAAGGTAGTGCCCATGGCGCGGAAGATGGGCTCGGGCTTTTTGGCGGTGGCGGCGAGGTGGCTTAGGGCGGGGCTGATGTCGTTCTTCGTGATTTTGAAGGAGAGGGCGGACATGGGATAGCCGATCGTCAATGGAGGGGGAAATCCGAAGGCCGAAAGCCCAAGCTATGATCTGACATCGAGTTCGGTTGTAGCGCCTGTGTGCGGGCTGAAGTTCGTGCTTCGAATCGCAGGCCATGATCGCCGGGATAGGGCTTCGTGTGATCGTGGTCGCCATCGGTGATGACATCGGGGATACCGTCAGGGAAGGCGGAGCACTTCCAGACCCCGAAGAGATGCGTGCAGTGCTCACATTGGACATTCATAACAAGCGTTTACAATGAACCTTCATCCAAATATCCAGTAATTGCAACACCGGGGCAGGCAAAGCGTTGCGGCCTTCGAGCAGGCCCAGCGCCAAGGCCTCGGAGAGCAGCTCGCGGTGGTTTTTCAGGGCGCGATAGGAAATAGAGGCAATGTCGCTACGCCGGAGCCTCCCGGTAACGGTGGCGGCATCTACCATCACTTTCCAATCGGTGGCGGCCGCCGTTCCACACCGGTCCAATTCCATCGCAAGACCCGGGACAGTCCGGCTAGCGCCCGGGCACCCCTGTCCGGCTGCCGGGCCATTGGAGCCGTTTGTAACATTCCCAGGCTGCGCGCCCGGGCAACAATCTAACAAACGGCACCAAGGCCCCTCCCGGCAGCCCCGGTGGCGTGCCTCCCCGGCGCTCCAAGCGTGTTCCAACGGTAGTACCCCGGTAGCGCTACGGTATTGCCCCCGTAGCGGCCCCATGTTGATCTGATCAACATGGGGCCGCTACCGTAGTGCTACCGGGGCAATACCGTAGTAATACCGTTGGAACACGCTTGCGGCACCCTTCCAATACCTCTGCCTTTGGCTTTGTAACGTAACAAAGGCACTGGAGCTCCGATGGGGCTTGCGGTGGTCTTGTTCGGGTCTGCGTGCTATCAAGGGGGTGCTCCTGGGGATCCGGTTGCATGGCTTCTTCCTGCGCGATTTGCAGCCTTGTGACGGCCGTCCCGGGGCTGTCCCTATTGATCTGGGGCTCATTTGGAGTTCCAGCACAGGGGCCAAACCGCATATCTGGAATGGCTCTACCCGCTCAAATCCTGGCGGCATCGCATGAGAATGACCGCGCTCCGGAAAAATGTGAGATGCGCACCACTGGTGCAGACTTTGGTTTTTGACTTGGCGGGCGAGCTTGGGTTAGGCTGGCGGTATGGCAGATGCGGCCAACAAGTGCGCCCGGCAGCGGTTCCTGGAGTTTCTCGCGCAGAAGAACCTGCGTATGACCGGGCAGCGCCGGGCCATCATCGAGACCGTGTTCAGCACGGAGGAGCATTTCACCGCGGAACAGTTGCTGGAGTGGTCCCGGCGGCGGGACAAATCGGTTTCCCGCGCCACGGTGTATCGCACCCTGCCGCTGCTCACGGAGAGCGGCCTGGTGCGGGAAATGGATTTCGGGAAGGAGCATAAGTTCTATGACCCGAACTACGCCGAGCATCCCCGGCACAACCACATCATCTGCCAGGATTGCGGCAAGATCGTCGAGTTCGAGAGCGAGAAGATCGAGCATGTGGAAAACGAGATCAGCCGCCGGCTCGGCTATGCCGTGAAGTCCCATCGCCTGCAGATTACCGCCACCTGCGAAGAGTTCCGGCAGCGGGGCAAGTGCTCGAAGAAGAGGCCGTAAAAGCGGGCGGGCTGCGCGGAACGGAGATCCGTGGACCCTGCCGCTGGCGGGCCCGGCACCAGCGAACTATTGCGGCTTAACCTCAAGCCTTTGCGCATAGGGTCTGGGCTTCGGGGCGGGGATTAGAATTCGACGCCATCGGCCTCAGCCTGCGCGGCCTCCAGGAAGGCCCGCAAGACCTGGACTCGCGCCTGGGCAAGCCGGCGCGCGGCGGGCAGTTGCAGCCTGGCGGGCAGTTGCTCGGCATTCCGGCGCAACACCGCCAGCGGATCGGACAGCCGGATAAACCGGGTGTCACGGCCCACTTTGCTTACCGTGCGAAGGATGCCGATCGCACCCAGTTGCTCGAGCACATCCGCGTCCCGCAACAAGCTGCCCTCGAACGTCGCCGGCTGGCCGGAGGGCAGGTGCGTGCGGATCGCCTCCACGACCGCCGGGATCTTCTCCTCGGGAAAACCGAACTGGCGGAGCAATCCCGGCGCAGTTCTCATCGCATAGGCCACATTATCCCAGGCAGCCAGCGCAGCCGGATCCTCGGGCCGATGCCCATAAAACACGCCCAGGTCGTGCAGCCAGGCGGCGGCGTGGAGCACGTCGTCATCGTAAGACCGGCCCTCCGCCAGGCTCGCGGCAAGGCGGTAAAGCCGGGGCTGGTGGCTGAATTTGTCCGGCGGCTGGGCCTGGGCGCGGACGTATTCGGCAATGGCCTCGCGATAGGGCGGTTGAGTCATGCGGCCAGCATAGCCGCCCCGCCCGGAATCCGCCAGCGCCGAGCGCAAGGCCCCGGCAATCCCTCCGTCCGCCACACACCAGGACGTTGCGCGGCCCGTGGCACCTCTCTCTGTGCCACTTTTGGACCGGTTTGCCGCCCTCCACGCCCCCCTACGAATCGACGTCGCCGGGGATTGGCGGGGCACCTCGAAAAATAGTTAAAATAAAGCTTGCTATTTTGGCGGGAGGATACATTATTGCCCAGTTAGTTAGATACCTTGGAATTCCATGGCATGGTAAATCTTCAAGTGAACTCGGTTCAGTGATGATTTGAAACCCGATGAGCGGGAACAGTCTGGAGAACGCAAGAGTTAGTCTAAAGTTAGTGTAAATACATCACATGAGCGCAAAACTGTTTGTAGGGAATCTTTCCTTCAACATCACTGAGAATGACCTGCAGGACGCCTTCGCGGCGCACGGCACGGTCGTGGAAGCCAACCTGATGATGGACCGGGCAACCGGCCGTCCTCGCGGGTTTGCCTTCGTCACCATGGGTTCGCCCGAAGAGGCCCAGAAGGCCATCGATGCCATGAACGGCAAGGAACTGGGCGGACGCGCCCTGACGGTTAACATCGCCCGGCCTCGCGAAGAGCGCCCGGCTGGCGGCGGCGGCGGCAATCGTGGCTACGGTGGTCGTGGCGGCGGCGGCGGCGGTGGCGGTCGCGACCGTTACTAGTCTTACGATTAAGACTTTGGCGAGGCCCGGTTGGACCGGGCCTCGCTCTTTTTGGCGGCGTCCCTTTCGGCCGGTTTCAGGGATTCTGCCGTCGCTCGCGGACCCGGCCCGCACCGTGCAGTAATGAAAGAAGAACACATTGAAGTAGAAGGGCGCGTGCAAACCGTGCTCCCGGGAACGATGTTCCGGGTGGAACTCGACAACAAGCACTTGGTGCTCGCCACCATTTGTGGCAAGATGCGCAAGCGCTGGGTGCGCCTTACGGTCGGTGATCGTGTCAAAATGGAGATGTCCCCCTACGATCTGGACAAGGCACGCATCGTCTGGCGGATACAGTAGTTTCCAATCAACTTACCCGGCGGCGATCTTCTGCCGCCAGCGCCGGCGCGGCGCTATCGAATCTGCGCGTCCAGTCTTCAGTTATCGGCCCGCAAATTGCCGATAGAACGTTATCCCCGACAGGGTAAATCCGATCAGGGTAATAATCTGCCGGACCCTCCGCTGCGAAATCTGCTGGGCATAGTGGGATCCCAGGTAATATCCCGCCAGCGCGCCCACCGTCATGATGCCCGCCTTGGGCCAATGGATCAGCCCGGCAGAAACAAACCAGAGCGCGGCCACGAGGTTGATCAGGGAGCCCAGGATTGTCTTGAGCGTGTTCATCTGGTGGATGTTCCCCAGGCCGATGAAGCCCAGCGAGGCAAGCATCAGGATGCCGATCCCTGCGCCGAAGTAACCCCCGTAAATGGCCACGCCAAGCTGAAACAGGATGGCCCCCCAGATCGCGTGCGGCTTCCCGCGCCCCCCCTCCGGATCATCCAGGGCGGCAAAGCGCCGGAAAATGCCTTGCGCCAGAAACAGCAGCGTCGCAAACAAAATCAGGAACGGCACCAGTTGCGAGAAGGTCTTGTCCCCGGTCCGAGTGAGGAGAAAGGCTCCGATCAAACCGCCGAGGAGGCTGACCGGCAGAAACCGCCAGAGCCAGGTTTTCACCGGGTCGAGGTGTTGCCGGTAGCCGTAGATGCTGCCGGAGGTGCCGATGACCAGCGCCAGGGTGCTGGTCGCGTTCGCAACGACTGGCGGCGTGCCAAAAAGCAGCAGGGTGGGAAACGTCAGCAGAGTGCCGCCGCCAGCCACGGCGTTGATCGCCCCGGCCCCGGCCGCGGCGGCCAGCAATCCCAGGATCTCGGTCGGTGCCATTGGTGCTTACCCTTCAGCGGTTCGGCTTGCCCGCGCCCAGGCGCTCCAGGAGAAATCCGAGCAGATCCTGATTACCGGCGCTTTTTTCCTGAGCTTTGCCGGCAGTTGACACAATATGCACCTCGACGCCTGCCTTGTCGTACCTCTCTTTGACGGCCTGCATGTGCCGGGGATGATGCAGGAGATGGTTGCGGTTCTCGGGTTCGGTGTCCAGTAGCGAGCAGGTCATGAAGACCGGGGCGTCGCCCGGGGTGATCAGGCGGAGCATGCTGCAGTCGTCCAGGACCTTCCGGCCTGCCGGGGTGGCGAAGTCATCCCTGCTTTTAAAGTGGTAGAACTTTAGGTCTTCTTCCGGGTCGCTATACCACTCCGGTTTGAACTTTCCGATCACCTCCTGCCATTCGACCAGGTCGTAGGTAGCCTGACCGCTGATGCAGCCTGCGGCAACAATCCGGCTGGACTGCCGCAGCACTGGGTCGGCGCTCTTCGGATCGGCGAGGTCGTCGTGGACGCCTAGCCAGAGGGAGGTTCCCGCGCCCGCCGAACCGCCGTATGCGGCGATGCGGCGGGGGTCGAGGTTGTATTCTGCCGCATTGGCGCGAACAAACTGGATGGCTCGCGCTGCGTCGCGCAGGATGTCCTGGACCGGTGCCTGGCTGAGGAAGCGGTAGTTGATGCTCATAAAGGAAACCCCGGCATCAAGGCAGCGCCGGATAGCCTCGGGGCGGGCCTGAGATTTGTTCCCGCTGACGAAGCCTCCGCCGTGTATGAAGACCACCAGCGGCGTCGGCTTGCCGGAGGGGGCAATCCACAGGTCGAGGACGTCGCGCTCGTGGGGGCCGTAGCTTACGTCCGCGCGCGTGGCTGGCGGCAAGGAGGCTTTGTCGCCGCGGGCCTTGCCTTTGCGCGAGCCCGCGAGCTTCTGCCGGTAGGCGCGCACTTCGTCCGGCGACAACGTGCCATCGTGGTTTGTGTCAGCGTCGGGGTAGCGCTTGAGCAACTGCTGGAGCTGCTCGGGTGTAACGTTTGGCTGGGCGCCGATGGCCATCGAGCAGGCCACGAGCGCGAAACAGAGTGCAAGTCCGCGATAATTAAGGTTCATCACGGCGGCAAGTCTAAGCCCCCGGCCCGGTTTCTGCCACAGCGAACTATTGCCGAGAACTATTGCCGAGAACTATTGCCGAGAAAGCTCCTGCCTGACCGCACTTGCACTTTCGTTTCCCCCGGTCGCGGAGGTGGTTTTGGGGAGGTTTCGACCTGGTATTGAGCGGGGGCTCAAGCCCCTGAAGAAACATGAAAATATTTCTCAAATATGTTGACAGCGGAATTGGATCCTGTAGTCTTTTTACACAATGCGTGAGAAGTGTCGTGTGCTTCTCGCTGTGAAAAGACAGTTTATGATGAAATCATTTAATTTGAAAGCTTTGGCCATTGCTGGTGCCCTGTCAATCAGCTCAGCCATGCCGGTGTGTGCCGCCACGCCGATCTTCGACAATACCGTCAACGATCTGAGCATCCGGTTCAATACCGGGTTCTACGAAGTTGGAGATCAGATCATTCTGGCGCCTGGAAATGATCGGATGCTGCAGACCTTTTCATTTGAGTTCTGGGGGACCAATACCGCAAATCCCACAAGTTTTGCTGGAGGTGCTGCTGTTGAGGCTCGGGTTCGCTTCTATGAGAACAACGGTCCCCTTTACCACGGTTATGCATCTCCCGGGACGAAGTTTTATGACAGCCTGTGGTTTTCGGTCCCTGCCCCGACGGTCCGGGACACGTTTACTTTCTCGGCAGGATTAGATTTCCCGGTGGATGGGCTGTTCATACCCGCCGACACACTGACATGGACCATCCAGTTCCGTGGTATGGAATCCACCGATTCGCTAGGGGTGGACCTGTATTCACCTCCGGTAGTTGGTACTGAATATACCGATTACTGGCAGAACGACGGCACCGGTGGATGGCTCCTGTTGACCAATGGCGTTTCGATGTCTGTGGATTTCGCTGCCTATATGGATGCTAATCCGGCCATACCTGAACCCTCGATCGGAGCAATTTCGATCCTTGGAGGGCTTGGGATGCTGGGTTGGGCCTACCGGTTGCGGCGGAACGGGTAAGGGAAACCAAATCAATTTAGAAAGCGCGAGCAAAGGCTCGCGCTTTTTTTGTGCCCAAAGGTTGCCAGCGCGCCTGCCGGGTTGGTGTATGTTCCTTGGCGTGGAATACCGGACGGGATCGGGGAGATATTGGTCTAATGCCGGGAGCCGGTCAGTGCGCCGCCGTCGTCACGAGAACCTGCTCCAAGGTTGAGATGCCCTCGCGGACGCGATCCAGGGCCACCGTGCGCAGCGTTCGCATGCCCTGGCCGACCGCTATCTTTCCCATCTCGCGCGTATTGGCGCGGGAGATGATCAGCTTGCGGATCTCGTCGGTGATCGTCATCGCCTCGATGATTGCCATTCGACCGCCGTAGCCCGAGTTCTTGCAGCGGTCGCAGCCCCGCCCGCGATACAGGGTGACGCCGTCGAAGATAGACGGGTTAATGCCCAGGTCTTGGAACATCCTCGTCGGATAGCTTACCGGCTCCTTGCAGTGGGAGCAGATGCGGCGTATCAACCTTTGCGCGCAGGCAAGAATGACGGAGGAGGAGATCAGGAAGGGGGCGATCCCCATGTCGTCGAGGCGCGCAATGGCGCCCGGGGCGTCGTTGCAGTGCATGGTGCTGAGAACCTGGTGGCCCGTGAGCGCGGCTTCGATCGCAATTTCCGCCGTCTCCGTGTCACGAATCTCGCCGATCATGATGATGTCCGGATCCTGGCGGAGGATTGAGCGGAGAGCGCTGGCGAACGTCAACCCGATTTCCTTCTTTGTCGCCACCTGGTTAATCCCGGGCACCTGAAACTCTACGGGGTCCTCGACCGTTACGATATTGTAGATCGGGTTGTTAAGCTCATTTAACGCAGAATACAGGGTGGTGGTCTTGCCCGACCCCGTCGGTCCTGTGACCAGGATCAGCCCATGCGGAGCATCCACGGCCGCCCGGACCTGCTGAAGCGTGTCCGGATCGAGCCCCAGCTTGTCAATGCTGGCGGAGAGGTTTCCCTTGTCGAGGAGGCGCAGCACCACCTTCTCTCCATGCACTGTGGGCATGATGGAAACGCGCAGGTCGTAATCTTTGCCGCCCACGTGGATCCGCATGCGCCCATCTTGCGGGAGACGCCGTTCCGCAATGTCCATGCTGCTCATGATCTTAAAGCGCGAGACCAGCGCCAACTGCATCTGCTTGGGAGGCGGGGTCGCGTCCATCAGGACGCCGTCCACGCGGTAGCGGAGCCGCAGGGAGCGCTCAAAAGGCTCGATATGTATGTCGCTAGCCCGGTCTTTGACGGCCTGGACCAGAATCAGGTTGGCCAGCTTGACGACGGGCGCCTCTCCGCTGGACGCGGCCAACTGGTCGAGGTTGACATCCTCGATTATCTCCTTGGAAATCTCGACGCTCTCGGCCTCTCCATCGTCGTCCGCCATCTTCTGCGCGTCCTGGATGATGTCCTCCATCCGGCCGCTTTTCGAGGCGTCAACCTGGTTCAGCTTGTCGGTGATGGCCTTCTCCGAGGCGATCAGGGTTGCCACTTCGAGCTTTGTGATGCGCCGGACGTCGTCAATGGCGAGGACGTTCAGGGGATCGGCCATGGCCAGGAAGAGCTTATTCTCAAGCCTCGACACGGGCACAACCTTGTGGTTGTAAGCCATATCACGCGGCACCAGTTCCGCGACCTCGATCGGGATGCTCAGGCGGCTGAGATTGATAGGCGGCGTGTTGAGGACCCGCCCCATCGAGACCGCCATGTCCTGGTCGCTGACATAGGCTTTCTCGATGATCAGCTTGAGCAGGCGTGTGCCGACCTTTTTCTGCTGCTCGAGCAACTCCTCCACCTGCGCGGCGCTCAGCAGGCCGTCCTCCACCAGTGCGTCGGCGATGCGCTCGCCAAATGTTTTTGCTTTGGCCATGGTTAGCGGAAGGCTTTCCGGACGCAGGCGACCAGGTCCACTGGCGGCACAACGTACCAGAGCAGGCGGTTGGCGGTCGCCTCGGCCAACTCCTTGCTGGCTTGCTGGTTGAAGGGATTAGCGGTGGCCACGAAGACCGACTTGCTCATTCGATCGAACGGCAACACACACCACCGGCGGCAGGTTGCCGCGGGGAAGGTTCGTGTCAGGTCCATGTCTATGTCGTAATTCTTCAGCGGCAGAAAGGCGGCGCGCGACTTG
>JAPLUA010000336.1 GCA_026397855.1 Verrucomicrobiota bacterium
CCTTCAAATCGGCGGCACTGCGTTCAGTGGCCTGGATTACGCCGCCATCCCGACCTGGATCCTGGTCCCTGCCGGCGTTCGCGAACTCCAGATCCCCGTCAGGCCGATTGATGACCTTCTGTATGAGGGGGTGGAAACCGTGGAGGCGCGCCTGGTTTATCCGCTTACCATGCCGCCGATCGCTTATGTGATTGGCAGCCCCAGCAACGCCGTCGTTTCCATCTATGACAACGATCCCGCGCCTACAAACCGGCCGCCCTGGGTAAACATCGTCGCCCCCACCAACGGAGCGTCGTTTATCGCGCCCGTGGATATCCGGATCGCCGCGCAGGCGGTGGATCCGGACGCTGGGGATTACGTGGCGACGGTCGAGTTCTTTGCCGGAACGAACCGGCTCGGCATCGTAACCAACAATCCAAGCAGCGCATCCCCGGTCAATCCGTTCCAGCTTGTCTGGAGCAATGTGCCGCCGGGCAGTTGCGTGCTGACCGCCAGGGCGACCGACAACCACGGGGCCGCAACGGTTTCCGCGCGGTTGGAGATCGTTGTGAAAAGCCCGACCCCGCCGCCGTTCGTCACCGTCCAGGCGACCGATCCGCGCGCTTCTGAGCCCGGCCTGTCTGCGGTACTGGATCCGGGCGAGTTCACCATCACCCGCAGCTACGGGACCAACGTTCCACTGACCGTGAATTTCTCCATTTCCGGCACGGCCGGCAACGGCGTGGATTGCCTGCGCCTCCCGGCTTCAGTGGTCATCCCTGCGGGCCAGCTTTCGACACGAATCGCGGTTTGCCCGCAGCCCGACACTTTGCTGGAGCCGGTGGAAACGGTCGTGCTGCGGAGCGAATCGCCAATCTGTGTTGCCATCTATCCTCCGCCCTATGAGGGTTACCAGGTCGGCACGCCACGACCCCGGGCCAGGAGATGGTCTATGAGATGGTCTGGACCAACCCGGTGCCGGGCCGCTACCTGCTCACCGCCAGGTCGCAGGACGACCGTGGCGCGGAGTCGGTGTCCGCCCCGGTGCAGATCTGGGTGGTGCGGACCAATGAGCCGCCCGTGACGAATCTGCCGACGGTGGTGACCATCACCGCGCCCGACCCGGTGGCGTCCGAGGGCACCAACTGCGTGCGTTGGGATGGATGGAACTGCTGCGTGTCGCCCGCCAACTGGTGCGGCACGAACATGGCTGTGTTCGTGGTGCGCCGCTCAGGGCCGACCAATGCCGCGCTGACCGTTTACTACCGGGTTGACGGCACGGCTTCGAACGGGGTGGACTACGCGGAACTGCCGGGCATGGTCACGATCCCCGCCGGGCGCTGGGCGTCGGAGATCAAGGTTGTGCCGGTTGACGATTTGCTGCCGGAGCCGCTCGAGACGGTGGTGCTGCGGCTGTGTGTGCCGCCGGCCACCACCGCCAGCGTGCCGCCTTACCTGGTCGGGTATCCGGGACGCGCCGCGGCGGTCATTGTGGACAACGATGCGCAGCGGCCGGCCACCAGCGTGCTCTCTGACCGTTGCTTCCACGTGATGCGGCCCGGAACGAACGGCACCTCCTGGCGCATTGACTGCTCGACCAACCTGGTTGACTGGACCCCGGTTTGCACCACCACCGTCACCGATGGCGCAATCCATTTCGTGGATCCGGATGCGGATGACCTCACGCAGCGCTACTATCGCGCCCTTCCCGACACCAGCCCGCCAACACAATAGCCCCCCACGCTTCTTCTCCCTCTCCTCCATCTGATGGAGGAGAGGGCAGGGGAGAGGAGGCACGTTTTGATGGCGGTGGCATAGGCTTGCGAGCAAACGGACCCCTCTCCCCGGCCCTCTCCCCTTTTTGGAGGGGAGAGGGAGAGGAAGCGTGTCGCGCGCTGGCGCGTTGGGCTCGGGGGTTTGCCAGACACGCAGTCCAGGACGCGCCGTCTTTCCCCCTCTCCTCCATTCAGAATGGAGGAGAGCCGAAGACCTGCCTGATGGCTTCCAGCTTCATGGTGCCGTCCCCTCGTGTCGGGGCTACGATGCCTCCTTCGCCGAATTCGTTCCAGGCGTAGATGAGCAGCATCTTCTGGCGCTGATCCGGGCTGGCGCGGAGGCCCAGGTTCGGGCTCTTGTCGAGGGCTTCCTTGACCCTCTCCAAGGCAGACTGCCACTCCTGTCGGGTTGGTAGATCAAACGAAGGACGGGGATCTTTCCAGGGCCTCGGATCCCAGCCGGTCGGCACATAGGGCACGTAGGGGCGGGGGCTTTTCTCGCCATAGGTTTTCCAAGCCTGCTCGGCCAGGCCCACCAGGAGGGAGTAAGCGTAAGGCTTCTCCACCTTGGGCGGGCCGGGCATGTCCATATAGGTCGTGAGGAAGTCGTAAGGCTCCGCGGCGGCGGCAACCGACTCTGCCCCGGATGCCATCACTCCGGCGCTGATGAGCGGGTCGGGCAAGCCCGATTCCCGGGCGATATCCCGGAGAATGCGAAGGCGGTCGGCCACCCGCCGCACCTCCCCGCCGTTCTGGTTCAGGAAATGATGCAGGCCATGGATCTTGAACACCGGGCGGCCTCCGACCCGCAGGTAGGCCGGGTCTTTCATGGTGGCAATCCATTCGCGGCAGGCGCTCCGCCACTGGTCGTCGGACTTGAGTTCGAAGGGCGGGTGGTTGACGAATTCTAGGGTGAACTTCATCCGGTGGCGATTCGGCGAGGCGCGGAACTGCCGGAGTCCGGCGTTCAACGGGTCGGCAGACCAGTCCTGCGGCGTCGCGCCCGCGGGGTACCAGAGGAACTGGAAGAAATGGACGCCGTGGTCCGCAGCCGCGGCGATCTCGCGGTCCATTGTCGCCTGCTCGTTGTATTCCCCCAGCAGAGGCACGCGCGACGGCCAGTTTGTCCGCCAGTCCTTTCCGTCCACTACCCATTTGTTCGGTTGGGCACGCCACCACCCCGAGAAATAATAGACGCCGACAAGATACTCAGGCGCAGCCGCCGGGGCGGCGAAAGCTGCAAACGGCAAGGCCAGTCCGGCCGCCAGCAGCCCGGCTCCGGCCCGTAACAGTTCACGGCGAGAAAGGATCACATGCATGGGAGGATGTTACGGCATCGGCGCAGGGCGCGCCATCCGTGATTGGATCCGAGCAGCGGTTTCGCAAAGGGATTGGGATTTAGGGGGCGGGCGGGAACGTGAGTTTTTTCCAGACAGCCGTCCCGCGTCTTGACTGTCTGGGTCTCCCCGAAAAAGACAAAGCCTCCCCTTCAAGGCAGCGTCGGGGTTTTCCGGCGACGGCCCCGGCATTCCGGTCTTCAGGTTGGATTGCGTGTCGGTGGCTCTGTCTGGCTTAACCGCTGAAGTATCGAATGGGCCAGCCACAGAGCAACGAGCGGTAAATGCGCTTGCGTAGC
>JAPLUA010000623.1 GCA_026397855.1 Verrucomicrobiota bacterium
CGTCTTCTTGCTGCTCACCCGGCTCTGGTAGTGCTTCTTGATGATGCTCTCCAAATTGCCAAACTGCTCCGCCGTCCGGCCATAGCTGGCAGTCGCACGGAAATAGTGTGAAATAGCGGTATGGCGCAGCACGTCCGGCACCGACGGCCTCACCTTCCTCGGGGTGGTGTCTTACCGGTGGTATCGCTCGTGCCTCGCTCAACCACCGGCTAATGGCTGAGATGCCTCCGGCATCATCAACTCTGGCCGAATCGCTCTGGAGGTATGATAGCGTGTCAAATCCTAGTGGCATTGGACTTTGCGTGCGGATTTGGGTTAACGCCAGTGACTTGCCAACCTATTCCGGATGCCGTAACTTGACAAGCGAATCCAAACCATGAAACTCAAGATCAAACTGTCCTTGATAAGCTGCGCACTCGCGAGCTCGGCACTCGCTCCTCTCACTGCCTGCTGCGGCGGCATTGAACTCTACGAAATCGCCTCGCCGGATATCGGCCTGGCCTCTGCGGGCTATTCCGCCCGGGCCCAGGATGCCTCCACGCTATTCAAGAACCCCGCCGGCATGAGCCGTCTGGACGGCACGCAACTCCAGGGTGGGCTGCAGCTCACCTACGGCAGCGTCTCCTTCAGCCCGGATGCCGGCACGTCGCCCCAGCTTGGAAACAACGGCGGCGGCAACGCCATCGGCGCGCTGCCAGCGGCCAGCGGCTTCTACGTTTACGATCTGTCGGAAAAGTGGAAGGTCGGCCTGGGGATGCTCAACTACTTTGGCCTGGCGGAGAAGTATGACGACAATTGGGTGGGCCGCTATTACGTTCAGAACAGCGCGCTGCTGGGTTTGAGCATAATGCCCTCCGCAAGTTTCAAGGCGACCGACTGGCTCTCGATCGGCGCCGGCCTGAATGCCATGTACGGCTACCTGGCGACCGACGTTGCGATTAACAACGGCAGCCCCGTTGATGGGCAGCTAAAGCTGAAAGACGAGACGTGGGGTTTCGGCGCGAATTTGGGCGTGTTGATCGAGCCGCGCGAAGGCACCCGCATCGGCGTCACTTACCTTTCACCGATCAGCCTGGATTTCAAGGACCGGCCGGAAATCACTGTCTTCGGGGGCAACCTAGGCACACTCCTCACTACGCCTGAGTTGAACCTCGGCGTGAAGGTGCCGCAGTCGGCCATGGTCGGGTTCTACCAGGATCTGAGCCCTAAATGGGCGGTCATGGCCGACGTGGGCTGGCAGCAGTGGAGCCAGTTCGGCGAGGTGCAGGTGGGCGTTGAGGGCCCAGGCGGCACGCCGCGGGTGGTCACCGGCAATCTCCATTACGAGGACACATGGCACGTCGCGCTGGGGGGGCTCTACCGGGCCTCAGACAAATGGCAGCTCATGGGCGGCGTCGCCTTCGACAGTTCGGCCGTGGACAGCGCCAACCGCACGGTCACCTTACCCATGGGCCAGACCTGGCGATTTGGCTTGGGCGCTTCGTATCAGCTCAGCCGCGCGATCAATGTCAATGCCGCCTACGAGTTTCTCTGGTCGGGTGATATGACGGTGACCCAGGGATCCGATTCCAGCTCGCGTGGCCGCGTTTCGGGTTCCTACAACAATGCCTGGTTCTGCTTTGCCACGCTGAACCTCACGTGGAAGTTTTGATCAGCCCCGAGCCAGCCCCAGGATCACTTTTTCTATATCCAGACCCCTTCCCCCAGCAAGGAAGCCAACAGCCCTCGGCATCCGCCTGAAGCTTCCGCCGGGCCGGAAGTTCGCATGGCGATGCTCGACCAGGACCTGATCCTCACACCGGACAAGGACGGCATCGCGCACATCACGCAGGACAACTTCGGCAACACCTGCGACCGTGTGGGTGGGCCCTACAGCAACTTCAAGTCGTAGCGCGCATTTTCCTGTCGGCGGGGCGCGAATTTGACAACCCCGGCCGACGGGTTTACATGTCTGGTCATAACCGAAAGGAACGACTATGATGAGCAGATGCAGAAGCAAGTGTTCAGGCGGGGCGACGGATGTCATTAGGTCGGCGTCCATGACGAAGAGCGTACTGATAAGACCGCGGGATAGACGACACTGGGGGACCCCTCTCCCCTGCTGCAGGGGAGAGGGGGAAGCTTTTCCAGTTCCGGGTGTAGTGCATGCCGGGGACTCCTCAGTAAGCTGCAACTTCCGTCTCTGGATGGCAGTGGCAGTGCTGGCGGCGGCCGCCGTCGTTGCCCGGGCCGTGGAAACCACCGGCGTCCCGGGTTCGCCCAGCGCCACCACCACCATCAGCGGCAAGGAACTGCCCGCACCCGACCCGAAATTCGGCGGCGTGATCAAGGATGAAGCCCTTAAATCCAAGGCGTGGTGGGCGCCGCGCATTGTGCCGCCCAAACAGGCGCCCAACATCCTGCTCATCATGACCGACGACTCCGGCTTCGGCGTGCCGAGCACGTTCGGCGGCGTCATACCGACACCGACGATGGATCGCGTCGCGAAGACCGGCCTGAGGTATAATAACATTCACTCCACCGCGCTTTGCTCGCCGACACGCGCCGCGCTGATTACCGGGCGCAATCACCACTCAGCCGGCTTCGGCGTGATCTCGGAGCAATCCACCGGCTTCCCGGGCTACAACAGCATCATCGCCAAGGACAAGGCCACCATTGGTCGCGTCCTGTTGGACAACGGCTTTGCCACCTCGTGGTTCGGCAAGGACCACAACGTGCCGGCGTTCAGCGCGAGCCAGATCGGGCCGTTCGACCAATGGCCCATCGGCATGGGCTTCGAGTATTTCTACGGCTTCGTCGGCGGTGACGCCAATCAATGGGAGCCGAACCTCTTCCGCAACACCACCCAGATTTATCCGTTCCAAGGCAAGCCGGGGTGGAACCTGGTCACCGGCATGGCCGACGACGCCATAGATTACCTGAACCGCGTCAACCAGATAGACCCCAGCAAGCCGTTCTTCTGCTACTACGTCCCCGGTGCCACGCACGCGCCACATCATCCGACCAAGGAGTGGGTGGACAAAATCCACGACCTGCACCTGTTCGACGACGGCTGGAACAAGCTGCGGGAGCGGATTTTCGAGAACCAGAAGCGCCTGGGAGTGATTCCGGCGAACACCCAACTGGAACCTTGGCCGACGAAGGTCATCAAGAACTGGGACGATTGCACAGCCGATGAGAAGAAGCTCTTCATCAAGCAGGTGGAGGTCTTTGCCGCCTTTGAGGCCTACAACGACTACGAAATCGGCCGTGTCATCCAGGCCATCGAGGACATGGGCAAGCTCGATAACACGCTCGTCATCTACATCAATGGCGACAACGGCACCAGCGCCGAGGGCGGCCCGCTTGGCACACCCAACGAAGTCGCATTCTTCAACGGAGTCAACATGATGCCCGTCGAAGTCCAGATGAAGTGGTACGACGTCTGGGGCACAGAAATGACTTATAACCACATGTCGGCGGGCTGGTCGTGGGCCTTTGATACGCCCTTCACGTGGTTTAAGCAGAACGCCTCGAGACTCGGCGGCATTCGCCAGTGCGCGGCCATTTCCTGGCCGGGCCACATCAAGGACCAGGGCACCCTCCGCGAGCAATTCTGCCACGTCATTGACGTGGTGCCCACCCTCCTCGAAGTTTGCGGCATCTCCGCACCCGAGGAAGTGGATGGCGTCAAGCAGAAGCCCATAGAAGGCACAAGCTTTGCCTACACCTTCGACGCGAAGAACGCCAAGGAATCTTCCCGGCACAAGACCCAGTATTTCGAGATGTTCGGCCAGTGGGCCTTGTATCATGAAGGCTGGATGCTGAGCACGAAGGTCAACCGCGCGCCGTGGGAGGTCTTCGGCGCCGCCAACACCGACCCGCTCAACAACCAAGTGCTCCAGCTCTACGACCTGAATAAGGACTTCAGCCAATCCCAGGACATCGCCGACAAGCATCCGGATAAAGTGAAGGAGCTGAAGAAGATGTTCATCGAGGAAGGGAAGAAATACCAGGTCTTCCCGATTGACGCATCGGTGGCGGCCCGCATCGTGGCCCCGCGTCCAAATATCACCGCCGGACGCACCGAGTTCGTTTACACCCGGCCCATGGTTGGCCTGCCGCAGGGCGACTCGCCGTTCCTGCTCGACAGTTCCTATGCCATCACCGCCGATATTGACGTGCCAGAGGGCGGCACCGAGGGCATGATCCTGACCTCCGGCGGACGTTTCGGCGGCTACGGCTTCTACCTGCTCAAGGGCAAGCCGGTCTTCCTGTGGAATCTGGCTGACCTCAAACGCATCAAGTGGGAAAGCCCGGATGCACTCGCGCCCGGCAAGCACACCATTGAGTTCGACTTCAAGTATGATGGCTTGGGTCTGGGAACACTCGCGTTCAACAACATGAGCGGTCTTGGTCGTCCCGGCACTGGCACGCTCAAGGTGGATGGCAAGGCCGTGGCCAGCGAAACCATGCCGCACACCCTCCCCATGATCCTGCAATGGGACGAGAGCTTCGATATCGGCTCCGACACGCTCACCGGCGTCAACGACGCGGATTACCAGCCGCCGTTCACCCTGACGGCCAAGCTGAACAAGCTGACGATTAAGGTGAATCGCCCGCAGTTGTCGCCTGAGGACATCAAGAAGCTCGAAGCCGGCATGCAACAAGCCGCCGACGCGAAGTAAGTCGTTTCGCTTTTGAACCACTCGGCCAGGAACAAATGAACATGTGTTTGAAACAGAAGCAAACAAAAGAAGACGAAGGAAAATTGACGCGAATGAAAAATATGAAGCAAATTTGCTTTGTCGGGGCGATAGCTTTTGTCGCCGCCGCAACAATATTCACCGGCTGCTCGACTTCGTCGCCGGCGGCGAAACAATACAACTATTCCACGGCCATCGCGCCGGGCGTGGCGGTGCCGGACAAGATTGAGAGCTCCCTCGGCACCTTGAACCTGCACTACGGCTATCCGTCGGCCGGCACCGTGGAGAGGATTTACGACAATCTTGACCGTTCCCGTGCGTTGCAGGCTTACCTCATGGCCATCCCCATCGTCAACCAGGCCGGGATGCGCGATTCAATTCGCAAGAATGGACCCGACAACCAGACGGATGTCATATGGGAGAATCTGGTGGATGCCCGCACAGTGGAGCTGACGGCGAACGACAACACCATCTACAACTTTGTCTGGGCCGACACGCACAAGGGACCGCTCGTCGTGGAAGTGCCGCCGATGGTCCTGGGATTGTTCAACGATTTCTGGTATCGCTGGGTGGCTGACGTCGGCATCACCGGCGATGACCACGGCAAAGGCGGCAAATATCTGGTGCTGCCGCCTGGCTACAAGGGCGAGATCCCCGAGGGTTACTTCGTCGTGAAGCCGAGCACCTACGGCAACTGGCTCGTGTTCCGCGCCTTCGTCGTGGACGGGTCCACCAAGCCCGGCGTGGAATCGGTGAAGAAGCATTTCAATGTCTATTCCCTCGCCGATGCCGCTAACCCGCCCGCGATGAAATTCGTCGATGGATCCGGCGTGCCGGCCACCTACGTTGCGCCCGGTGACTATCAGTTCTGGGAAATGTTGAACCAGGTCATCCAGGAAGAACCCAGCACCGGCAGCGACCCGACCACGCTGGGCCTCTTCGCCTCTATCGGGATTGAGAAAGGCAAACCCTTCAATCCGGATGCGCGCATGAAAGCCATTCTGACCGACGCCGCCAACATAGGCGCTGTGACCGCACGGACCATCGCTTTCAAGATCCGCGGCAAGGATGCCTATTACTTCCCGAACAGCACCTGGCGGCTGCCGTTCTTCGGCGGCTACAAGTTCGAGACTTCGCCCGGCGTGATGAACATGGACGGCTACATCTTCTATTATTACTTCGCTACCGGCGTGACGCCCGCGATGGAGATGAAGATGGTCGGCAAAGGGTCCCAATATCCGTGGTCCGTGCAGGACTCGGATGGCAATCCGTTCAGCGGCGAAAAGTCCTACAAGATGCACCTGCCGCCCAACGTGCCGGTGAAAGATTTCTGGTCCGTGATCGTGTATGACAACCAGACCCGTTCCATGGTGCAGACCGATCAAAAGTCGCCAAGCGTGAGCAGTCAGAACAAAGACCTCAAGGTCAACGTCGACGGCTCGGTGGATGTTTACTTTGGACCGAAAGCTCCGGCTGGTTGGGAAAACAATTGGGTGCAGACGATTCCCGGCAAGGGCTGGTTCATGATCCTGCGCCTCTACGGCCCGCTGGAACCTTGGTTCGACAAGACCTGGCGGCCCGGCGAGATCGAGCTCGTGAAATGATTCGATCGTGAACCGCGCGGGCCAGGAACCAATGAACATGAACCGCAGCCCCACCGCCATCGTCATCCCGGCCTGCCTCTTGGGAGGCGGATCCGCCAATTCCTGCCGGAGCATCACCTGAGTGCGGATACCAAGGACGCGGTGAAGCTGGCTATGGGTCTGGTTGCAACCATGTCCGCCCTGCTGTTGGGGTTGCTGGTCAGCTCGGCCAAGGGTTCCTACGACACCCTGCGAAGCGAAGTCATCCAGATGGCCGCCAAGGTCACATTTCTCGACCGGGTGCTCGGGCTTTACGGCCCCGATGCCGCGCCGCTGCGGGTCCAGTTTCACGCTGCCATCGAGGAAGGGACCCGGCAAATTTGGTCCGCCAGCGGGGCAACGGCGGCTCCTAATGTCCACGCGGGCGATGGGCTCTACACGGGCATTCTGGCGCTGTCACCGTGCGACGACACCCAGCGCGCGCTCAAGGCGCAAGCGGCGAACCTGGCCGTGGACCTGGGGCAGCTCCGGACCCTGATACACGCCCAGTCACGCGCGTCCATTTCGAGGCCGATGCTCGTCGTCGTGGTCCTTTGGCTGGTGATTATCTTCCTCAGCTTCAGTGTGTTGGCGCCCCCCAACGCCACCGCCGCGCTCGCCTTGTTCGCTTCGGCCCTGTCGGTCGCCGGCGCCATTTTCCTGATCCTGGAAATGGACCGGCCCTTCACGGGCCTGATTCAGGTTTCCAGCGAGCCTCTGGCAACCGCGTTAGGCTATCCGGGGAAATGATAGATGTGAGCCTCCGGATTACCCTCCTCAAGAACGGCCGACGCGTCGGGCTGCAGGTGCGCCTCAATCCCATCTTATGAACTCTACCGAGCCAGCCGCCGGGCAGCCGGCTACCCCCCGGAACCCACCCGCGATTCGCCCCGCTGCCGTTCGCTATTCCACCGTGGAACTCCTGGTGGCGCTAGCCCTCCTGTTTGTATCCGCACCCTTTGTCCAGGACCTGCCGGACGGTGATCTGGTTGAAGCCCTGCTGCTGACGCTGGTGATGGTGTTCGCCGTGCTGGCGATCGGCGCACGGCGCAAGGTTTTGATCGTTGCACTCGTATTGCTCGCTCCCGCCCTGGCAGGGAAGTGGGTTAACCACTTCCGCCCCGACCTGCTGCATCCGGCAATCTTTTTCGTGGCCACCGTCGCCTTCTTCTCCTTTGTCATCGCGCGCCTACTCGTTTTCATTGTGCGCGCACCCCGGGTGGACACCAACGTTCTCTGCGCCGGTGTGGCGGGCTTTTTGATGCTGGCTTTGCTGTGGGCGCCGGCCTACGCCGCCGTCGCCCGCTTGAACCCACACGCGTTCACTCTGCCTGCGGCCCCGGATGCGCCGGGCGCATTGGATGGTTTCAGCGCCCTTTACTTCAGTGTTATCACCCTCTGCACCGTCGGCTACGGCGACATCGCGCCAGTTTCCAGAGTCGCCCGAATGCTCGCGATGATGGAAGCCATCACCGGACTGTTCTACATGGCGGTGCTGATCTCGCGCCTGGTGTCTGTCTTCTCCTCCAGCCCGAGCCAGACGACGCCGGCGGCGCCAACGACTCCTGCCCGAAGCTCGCCTTCTGAAACTAACGAGTGACAAAGCTGATGCGCCAATTCCACGCCTCCTCGTTCACGTATCTCGCAAACCTGCTGGTTCAATGCACTTGCGCCTGTTGTGTTCTTACGCAGCCAGCACGGGCAGAGCCAGCCTCCCCAAACGCTGGACCGGGCCAAGTGCTTCTCAACGGCAGCCTGGGTCAGCTAATCAAGGTGCCTAGCAACGCCGTGCCCGCCAACCTCCTGCCCCCGCCCGGTATCGGACTGGAGTATCAGGTTCCCCAACCCACACGCGGAACCCAGGTTCCCGAACCGGTGCAGCAGCGGCTAAAAGAGGCCCAGCAGAAACAGACCGGCCCCGAACTCTTCCCCGCGGCCCAGCCCAGTCTGATGCCCTACCTGGGCTCCAACGACGAGCTGGGCAACACCGCCATCCGCCCCGACCCGCTCATTCCTTCTATGCCGTGGGATGTGCTGATGCAGCGCGTCAAATACGAGCTTTCCCAATACGGCCTGCGCTACTCCCTGAAGCAAACCGTCACCGTGATGACGATGACGGATGTCAAACAGGGTAATGACTATCTGGCCTTCTATACGCTCGATCTGCCCTCCAAATTGGCACTCTACAGCACCGCCGGTGGCAGCAGCGCCGGCTGGCTCAGCTCAAAAATCGAATACAAGACCGGCCTCGACAACGCGGGCGACTCCCAGTCCCCTAAGTCCAACCTGGGCACCCTGACCGCTCCTGCTAACATATACTCCAAGGTCAACGGCGTGCGCTTGCCCGAGCTGGCCTGGCAGCAATCCCTGTTCGATGGCCGCCTTGTTGGTGTGGCGGGGGGCGTTGACCAAGGCAACTACTTCGACGCCAATACCTATGCCAATAGCGGCCGCGGCCAGTACCTCAACTCCGCCCTCGTTAACAGCATGGTCCTGCCGCTATCCGCCTACAACCTGGGCGGCAACCTTCAATGGCAGCCGTTGCCTGACTGTTATGCGATGCTCGGCTATTCGGTCGGCCAGGCTCCGGCCGGCCAGTTGCCTTGGAAAGATTTCAGTTGGAACCACTGGTCGCTGCTGGGCGAAATCGGCTTTGCGCCCAAGAATGTCCTCGGCCTTGGCCCGGGCGTTTATCGTATTCAGCCTTTCGTGGCGCAGGTGACAGGCATGGCACAGACAACGTACTCCTTCACGCCTTCGGGAAGCACCAACTCTACCAGCGTCACGCTCAACTCCCCCACCAACAGTCCGGTCCAGGCAGGCTTATGCTTCAATCTCCAGCAGCAACTCGGCCTAGACTCGCGATTTGGCTGGTTCGGGCGCTTTGGTTTTGGCGGGGAGTTGGTCAGCGCGGGTGCCGCGGCTCAGGCGGGCACCGGTCTCGGCATGAGAGGGCCGTTGGAATATGCCGGTTTGTTCCCTTCCCGAAAGAATGACGTCGTCGGAATCGGCTTTGTCTGGAGCCAGCCTTCGTGGAGTTCCTCCGGCCCGGCGTATCACAACGAGTATATGCTGGAAGCCGGCTACGTCTTGCAACTCACCCCCTTCGCCAGACTCCAGCCCGACCTGCAAGTCGTTTGGAACCCCGCGTACAATCCGAACGCGAGCCACGCCTTGGTCTTCCAGCTTCAGCTCGATTGATGGCATACGCATAAACGCCTTGCCAAAGGCTCCACGTCACCAAATTCGTGTCCATGTAAAACGCCGACACGCTGACCGTGATGGGAACCGCGTTGGCAGAGCCATCCAGAGTATCCCCCATCGTAAAACTGCCAGCGGGAATGAGCACCATGCCGCTGGGTGTAGGGGGCGGTGGCGGCGGCGTGTAGCCCACCCCGCGTACGCGGTAATACATCGGCATGCTCACCTGGATGGTGCCACTCGGGCCGACCGTCACCGCGTCCAACCCGGACCAGTTCGTTTGCCACGGCCCGGCCAGTGACGAGGCCCATTCTACGCCCGCAAGCATGGCCGGTTCCAGGTTCGTGCAGACCAGAACGCCGTTCTGGCTGGATGAGCTTATGACCGGCAGTTGAGCTTGAGCCCGATTGATGCCCGCGAGCAACGCCAGCGTGAGGTACAGGTGCAGATTTGTTCTCATAATAGATTCAGATTCAGGCGTCTTTAGGTGGACGAGATCTCCTATATTACAAAGATAGCAAAACGCCAGGGATAGCGCAAACGGAAGAAGACAGAATAATTCTGCGGTAGCGGGAACCTCCTCCTGTCCTGCTGCGATACATGGAGCCGGAGGTCAGCTTCACGAACTCGCTGCTGTGCCACGCGGCACATACCCGGCGAGAGATCCAGCGCGGAAATTAATGCCGGCGCAGGATCAGGCGGTGGTCCACGCGGCGGGTTTGGTGGAATTCGAGTGGAGGAAGATCGGTGAGAGTGGGGGACTCGGTCTCGTTGAGGGTGATCTTCGCCATCGCTTGCAGGGCGCGCCAGCGAGGCCATTCGAGGTCGGGGGCGTGGGCGATCTGGCGGAAGAGGCTGCGCCATTCAATGATCACGCGGTCAATGTCCCCGGGGCCGAGCGGGTCGGTAATCCAGATCTGCTTGGCGAGCGGGTTGTTGCGAGTGAGTGTCAATTCTTGCCGATTATGCCTGCGAGGTGCTAGATTCCAGCCATGAGCAGCATTGCTGAAATTGAAGACGCCATAGAAAGGCTGCCTGCTCCGCAGGTAGATGAACTGGCTTGCTGGCTGGAAGCGCTTCGGGTCAGGCGGGCTATGCCCCCACCGGTTGAAAGCTGGCTGCAACGCGCACGTGGGGCCGCGCGCTCCGGCGAAACGACAGCAAAGGTGATGGCCCTTACCCGGGGTGAGGAGTGAATCTTTTCGATACCAACGTGTTGCTGGACATCGCGACCGCCGACCCCACATGGCTCGCGTGGTCGGAAACCCAATTTCGCATGATCGCAGCGAAGGGGCCGATTCTCATCAACCCAATCATCTACGCTGAACTGGCACCGGCTTTTACGAGTGCTGCCGACTTGAACAAATGGCTTGATCCGGCGATTTTTCGGCGGCTGCCTCTGCCTTACGGCGCTGGGTGGATCGCCGCAGAAGCCTTTTTGAAATATCGTCGTGGTGGCGGCGCGAAGATCTCGCCGCTGCCCGATTTCTATATCGGAGCCCATGCCGAGATCGAGAAGTGGACGCTGGTGACGAGAGATGCTGCCCGTTATCACACCTATTTTCCAAACGTTGCGCTCATCACACCGCCTTGACCGGTTGCACCAGTCCCAATCCAACAATCTCATCGGTTCGCAGACCTATTTCCGGCTCGTAGCAATTAATACGCTTTCTGGTCGAAAACAAGCTGCCGGGTCCAGCACGGAAATCCATGCCTCTCAATGCCGCCGCAGGATCAGGCGGTGGTCGACGCGGCGGGTTTGGTGGAATTCGAGCGGAGGAAGATCGGTGAGGGTGGGGGACTCGGTCTCGTTGAGGGTGGTCTTGGCCATCGCTTGCAGGGACCGCCAGCGAGGCCATTGGAGGTCGGGGGCGTGGGCGATCTGGCGGAGGAGGCTGCGCCATTCAATGATCACGCGGTCAATGTCCCCGGGGCCGAGCAGGTCGGTAATCCAGGTTTGCTTGGCCAGCGGGTTCTTGTGAACCGAGGCGACAATCTGCTCGGCCCCGGCGCCGTACTTGGGAGGAACGCCGTTCTCAAGGTATCCGGGAATGGACTGGAGCCCGTACCTTTGGTGACAAACAATCCCTAGCCGCCCGCCCCAGCGGTTCATATCATCGCCTGCAAAACGGAATCCGGCATCCAGGTCCGCGAGGCCGTAAATCAACTCGTCGAGCGAGTAGGCTC
>JAPLUA010000194.1 GCA_026397855.1 Verrucomicrobiota bacterium
AGTTTGTGAGTGATCGCGGTGCGATAGCCGGTTTGCTTCAGGAGTTCGGGCAGCGTGGGAAGGGATTCAGGAACGAACAGGCCGCGGCTGGTATAGGATTTGATCGGCCCTTCCAGCGCCGCTGCCGGTGGCGAGGCACCGAAGTGCTCCGGCACATTGATTGTGATGCGATGGGTGTGCGGATAAACGCCGGTCAGCATCGTTGCCCGCGACGGCGAGCAGGAGGGGTAAGCGCAAAAGGCCTGACGGAACAACATGCCGCCTCGTGCCATGCGATCCATGTTGGGGGTTGCCACCCCAGCCGTGCCGTAACAGCCCGCCTCGCGGCCCTGATCATCGGCAACGATCAGCAGGACGTTGGGGCGCGGAGAGCCAGAAACAGAGGCCGGAGCAGATACCGCGGTGATTAGAGCAATCAGGATGACGGGGAAGGTCCAACGCCGGCAATCAACACTGAATAAACGTTCGCGAGTCATAAAGCTCCCGTCAGTCGCCATCCAGCAGGAGTTGTTGGAGGCGAGGATCGCTTTGGGCGGCTCGAATCGCCTCCTTTTCGCCGAGCAGGGCCTTGCGCTGGTCGAGGAAGGGATTGGAGCGGACTTCCTTGGCCGGGTCGTAGTTAGGGTTGAGTGCAGGTGTGTATTTCACAGCCACATTCTCATCCAGCCACCGGTTGAGCTTCCGGAACAGCGCCTTGGTTTTAGCCGGGTTTGCCTGGGCCAGATTGCGCTCCTCGCCGATGTCGTTCTTCAAGTTGTAGAGCAGCAGGCGACCGCTCCAGTCAAAGATGAGTTTGTCATCGCCCTGGCGAATTGCCGAGTGCGGCGTCAGCGGTTGACCGTCTTCGGGGTTGATTACGACCACATTGAACGGGTAATGCCAGTAGAAGGTGTCACGCGGGTAGGCGTGCTTTCGGTTGTTAAGATCACGAAACAGCGGTTTCAGGCTGCGACCATCAATCCGCGAGTAATGCGGCTTGGGGTCCATGCCGGCCAGGTCCAGCAGGGTCGGGAATATATCCTCGTAGGTCACCGGCACATCGCTCCACTGGGCGGCAGGGATGTGGCCCGGCCAGCGGAACACCAGAGGAACACGAATGCCCCCCTCGAACAGCATGGCCTTGCCCCCTTTGAGCGGCGCATTGCACGTGGCGGCGGGCGTCGTGTAGGTGACGCCGCCGTTGTCGCTCATAAAGACCACCAGGGTGTTGGATTCGAGGCCCGTCTGGGCAAGGGTTTGCAAAACGCGGCCGACCGAGTCATCGAGACTCTTGACCATGGCCGCATAGACCACGTTGGATTGGTGATTCCAGCCAAGGGTAGGTTTGATTTGAAAGCAGGCAACGTCCTCCGGCTGAGCCTGGAATGGCGCATGCACGGCGAAGTGGCACAGATAGAGAAAGAAGGGGTTCGCGTCCGTCGCCGCCGCTTGTTGCTTGAGGAAGTCAATCGCCGTATCGGTCAGCGCGTCGGTCAAATACGCTTTGCTGGTGGCCGGGTCGGTCTTGCCCCGGACCAGTTCGGGTTGCGGCATCTTGGGGAAGTGCTTCTTGCGGCTATCCCAGAGCCGACGCCAGTCGAAGTAGGGGGAACTGCCTTCATCGAAATAGGCAAGTTCCTTGAAGCCCTGGTCGTGCGGTTGCCAGCCGCGCGCGCCGTGGCTGCCGAGGTGCCACTTGCCGATGAATGCGCCATGGTAGCCGGTGAGCGCTTCGGCGATGGTGGTTTCGTCGCGACCCTGGTCGAGCGGCTGGCCGGAAGGCAGGGCGTCCAGCGTCGAAGCGTTCAGCAGGGCTTGCGGGGTTTTGATCTGGTCGCCCCAATAAACCGCGTCGTTGGCCAGATAACCCGGCGGTGGAGTGAGACCTTGATTGTAATACGTCCTCACCGTTGCCGGCGAGGCCGTCATGACGCCGAGCTTGGCTGAGTTCCGCCCGGTTAGCAGCCCGGCGCGTGTGGGCGAGCACAATTGAGTGGAGTAAGCCTGCCCGAACGCGGTGCCTTCACGGGCAAGGCGGTCGAGGTTCGGCGTTTCATAGAACATCCGGGCCGGCTTCGCACCCGTGATGCGTGCGGCAAAGGCATTTACATCGGTGTAGCCGAGGTCGTCCGCCAGGATGAAGACGATGTTGGGCCGGTGGACGGCCGCGGCGTTAGATGCCGAGGCCAGGCCGAGGGCAAGGCCGGCAAACACCCATGCTCTCGTAATAATGCGTTTCACTTTGTTAGGGTCCCAACAGAACACGGTAATATCGATGCGGCAGGTTCGTCAGAGGATCAATCCACCAAAACGGCATGGTGGGCGAATTGGTGGTGAGGAGCGAAGCCCAGATATTGGACTGATCCAGCCTGGACGTGCCCTGAATGGTGTAGTCCGGACCGTAATCACCGGAGACACGCAACCCAAACGCGCCGTTGGACCAGGCCGCTCCGGCCAGTTGCGGCCGAACTGGCCGGTTTACGGTGATCCAAAAGCTCTGCGTCACACTCTGGCTTGGCGGGCCGATATCCTGCGCTTTCAGCTTGACGCTGGTTACCAGCGGTGACTGCGCGAGGGCCGGCCGCCAGGTGAACGTGCCCGTGGCCGGATCCACGGTCGAATTGGCCGGCGCGGCCAAGGCGGTAAACGTCAGGCTCGGTGCCGCATCCGGGTCGCCGGCGGTATTCGTCACGACCAGGGTTTGGCCGGCGATCACCGTTTGGTTCGGAATCGGCGGGAAAGTGAGCGTGCTGCTCAAAGCGACCTGGTCAAACGTGGCGGTGCTGGTCCGCGCATCGTTGTGCGCAGTGACGGCCAAGCCCCAGAGGGCGTTCGTGGGGAAGCCGGAGATGTTCGTCGTTCCGATTTGTGTCCAGTTCGTGCCGTCCGCGGAGGCGAAGCCGGAGAAGGCCGTTCCGCTACGGACGAGCCGCACCCAATACGGCGGCCCAAAGCTGCCAGCCACGGTCGTATTATCGCTCAGGCCCCCGGCAGCAACACGACGTTGAAAGCTGAGACCATTGCCAGGCGTCAGCACCATTGCCGCATGGCGCGCGCCCGCGGCGATGCTTTCGCGGATCATGACTCCGGCCTTGGCCCAGACATCGCTTGGTGTCTGGCTGGTGATGCGGGCGGTCAGGGCGCCGTCGCCGACGCGCGGTTGCCAGACGAACCGAAAGCCGTCCGCCGTGTTCCAGATATCCGCGCCGGACCCGGTGACGGCGAAGACGCCATTGGTCCAAACGGTATCACCGCTGATCCCGTTCGTGCCGAGGTCGCCCATCTGCCACGGCGCTGGCGGCGGATTATTTGTCGGCGCAATGACGCCGGTAAGGAGAAAATCGTCAATCCACGCCGCTTGCCCGCCGCTGCTGATGCCGGTGCCGTCCAGGCGCAGGGCGAAGTTCCGGTGGAAGAAGACGGCGTTGCTGCCGGACTTCGCGCGGGCATCGGCAAAGGTCATCCAGACGTTCTGCTTCTCGTCGTAGCTCCATGATTGCCCGGTCGGATGAAACTCATCGCGACCGAGGTCACGGAGGGTAACCCAGCCGGTTGCGGTAAGGAACGGGACATTGAAGTTCTGCGCGTCGAGCACATTCGTCAGCTTGTAGCGGAAGCTCAGGCGCAAGCTTTCGAGCGTGCTGGTGTCCACCCGGGTGACCAGCGCGCTCTGGCTGGTGCCGTTAGCGGTGCTGCACTGCGCGGCGGAGCCGGAGTAGCTGCCCGTCGAGGTAAGATTCCACTTGCTGCCGTTCGTCCAGGACTCGTCCCACCAGGATTGTTTTCCGGCGTCAAAACTGTCCTGCCGCAGCGTCACGGGCGTGCCGGCGGAAACCTGGTAGCGGTAGTTGAAGCGGCGGTCCGGCGCGCTGTCGCCGTAGAGGAAGAACCCGGTGACGTCGTTCGTCTGGAAGTTGTCGGCCCAATGGAAATCAAAGGCGAGCGGTTCATTGGTGAGCCCGAGGTTGGCGCGCGGCACGCGGACCATGAACTGACTTCCCACCGCCTTCCATGCCAGGTCGCTGCGCAGCGTCGTCCACGTCCAACCATTCGTTGTCGTCGTATTGCGGCTGAGTGATGTGCTGCTGGCCGTGCGGGAGCCAAGATTCACGGCGAAGTCATAGCCTTCCCAGCCGGTGGCGTGGTTCTGATCGGTGTTCAGGAACAGCACCAGCCAGTTCGTGTCGGTGAAACGGGTAAGGTTGCTGCTGCACTGAGCAAGGAAGTAGAGGTAATCCGCATCCCGGGCAACCTTGAGCAGCGTGAAATCGTTGCGGCCGGTGGAGTCCGTGTAGTTCGGCAGATTGCTGAACGTGCTCGGGTGGTTGCGCGGCAGCGTGTCACTAGAGTAATCGCGGAACTCCGGCCCGACGTCCGCCCAATCACTAAAGTCACCGGCCAGGTTGATGGTCTTCGCGGCAAAGGCGACCGGCACCGGCCGCGCGCCTTTGCGGAGGCGATTGTAGCCGACCATCTGGTAGAAGTAATTGTCGGTGAAGCTGCCTTTTACCGGCTCGATGTCGCGGCTGTATTCGGCATTGTAGTTGTCCACGAAATAACGCTTGCCCGCCGGCACGCAATCGCCCAGCAGGTGCGTGTAGCAATAGGTTGACGCGTCCCAGGCTCCCGCCCACCACTCGTTCCAGCCCACGATCCACAGGAACTGTGGATCGTATTTCAGCCCATAAAACGCCTGCTCGCGGAAGAGCAACCCCTGCCCTTCCGTGCGTCCGGCACTGAGATGGAAGTTGTCGTAGGCCGGCTGGGCATTGTTAAACTGGCTGCGGCCCAGGTTTCCATTGGCCCAGCCACCGCAGGTCACCGGCAGTTGCTCCGGGATGTCATTACGACCGTTCCAGCCGAAGTTCGGCGGTGTGGGCACGTCAATCCATTGCCATTCATTGGCCAGCGAACCGCTGACGTAGGCCCAACCGGTGCGCCAGTTAAAGTAATTGCGCACCTCGGTCGAGACAGATCCATCCCCGGCGCTGAGGCCGTCGGGGTAGCCGATGATCAGCGGTTTGCCTTGCCACAGGAACCACAGGTCGCGATAGAGGCCGGGCCGATACAAGTTCTCGTAGAGCCAGGTCACCGTCGCCGGGCTGGTGGCGTGGGTATAGCAAAACACCTTGAGATGCACTGACGTGCCTTCCAGACGCATCTTGCGGATGACTTCCAGAACCTTGAGATACTTCGGCGCTTGCGTCTCCGGATGACCGTTGGTCGTGTCGAATCCTAGCACATCCACGCCGGCCGCTTCGAGCAGTGCCACGTGGCGGCGGATGACCCATTCGTCGTCGTTGCCGTAGTAGCCGGCCTCGGGCTCGCCCCAATACCAGGAGCGCGCGTTGCCGCCGGACATCCAGAGGGGATTGTCGGCCCACGGATTGTGCGGATCGGTGTAGCCCCCGAGGCGCTGAATCTCTTTCGTGTTGTCGCGAGGACCGTCGGAGCCGAGGGAATTGGTCGTATGCCAGAGAAAGTAGAAAATGCC
>JAPLUA010000505.1 GCA_026397855.1 Verrucomicrobiota bacterium
AATACGCGCCTCATCCTCATCTGGCAGGAGGAAGGCGGTCGGCCTGAAAGGCGTTGGTTTCTGAAACAGTGCTTTTCTGTCCGGATGGAACTGCTAGGCTCAGCCCCATCAAACAACTCAACCGAATTGATATGAGAACCGAGAAGCCGACTTCCGCCGCGCGGGCGTCCCGCGCCTTTGCCCTGTTCACGTTGCAACTGGCCGGCAGCATGGCCTGCCTGGCAGAGCCGGATCCAAACTGGCTGGATCACGACCGCAACCGGCCGCAGCCGCCCGTGGTCGCGCCGGCGACGCCCAGCACGCAGGAGCAGGCCGGCAAGCCACCTTCCGACGCGGTCGTTCTCTTCGATGGCAAAGACCTCTCGCAATGGGTCAGCATGGATGGCAGCCCGACCAAGTGGATCACGCGCGACAGCTACATGGAATGCGTCAAGGGCAGCGGCTACATCCGCACCCTCCAGAACTTTGGCGACTGCCAGCTCCACGTCGAGTGGGCCACCCCGACCCCGGGCGAGGGCGTGGGCCAGGGACGCGGCAACAGCGGCGTGTTCCTGGGCCTCAACCGCTACGAAGTCCAGGTGCTCGATTCATACGAGAACAAAACCTACGCGGACGGCAGCGCGGGCTCCGTTTATGGCCAATACCCGCCGCTGGCCAATGTCACCCGCCCGCCCGGCCAATGGCAGACCTACGATATCATCTACACCGCCCCGCGCTTCGACGCCGATCGGAAGCTGGTGTCGCCGACCCGGCTGACCGTCATCCACAACGGAGTGCTCATACAGAACAACGTCGAGCTGACGGGCCCCACCGACTGGCTGGACCGCGCTCCCTACCAGGCGCACCCGGAGAAGCAGCCGATCTCGCTGCAGGACCACGGCAACCCTGTCCGCTTCCGCAACATCTGGGTCCGCGAGCTGGGCAAGCCCGGCAAAAAGGAGTTCACGCTGCCGAACACCCTCCTGGACCGCTACACCGGCAAGTATGACCTCATCGAAATCACGCGCGAGGGGAGCCAATTGGCCGCCCGGATCGGCGGCGTGAAACTGGCCATGTTCGCCGAATCCCCGACCCGGTTCTTTGCCAAAACCACCGACCTCCAGATTGAATTCTCCGGCGGCGACCAGGGGAAGCCGGATCACCTGACCTGGTCGGTCGGCGAAGGCGCAAACGAAGCAAAGCGCAAGGATTAGGCGCAACTCACGTCATCGGAGCGCGGACATTCTTGTCCGCCTGGAGCTTGCCAACGGGGTCGAGGCGGACAAGCATGTCGTCGGATAACGTGAATTCGCCCTGCGCGAACAGTTCCGCCACCCGGCAGCGGGACCTGGATGCCGCCATTTCCTCCATCACCAAAGCCTACGGCGACGGCAGCATCATGCGCCTGGGGGATGCCCGGGCGCTGCGGCAGATCGATGTGATCCCCACCAGCGCGCTTTCCCTGGACCTGGCGCTGGGCGTCGGGGGGATTCCCCGCGGCCGGGTGGTCGAGATCTTCGGCCCGGAATCCTCCGGCAAGACGACCCTGATGCTGCACGTGATCGCCAACGCCCAGAAATCGGGCGGGCTCGCCGCCTTCATTGATGCCGAGCACGCCCTGGATCCGGCTTATGCCAAGAAGCTGGGTGTGAACCTGGATGATCTGCTGGTGTCCCAGCCCGACAGCGGCGAGGAAGCGCTGACCATCTGCGAGACGCTCGCGCGCTCCAACGCGCTCGATGTGATTGTGATTGACTCGGTGGCGGCGCTGGTGCCCAAGGCGGAATTGGAGGGGGAGATGGGCATGGCGACCATGGGCATGCAGGCGCGGCTGATGAGCCAGGCGTTGCGCAAGCTCACGGCCATTTTGGCCAAGGCAAAAACCACCTGCGTCTTCACCAACCAACTGCGCGAAAAGGTTGGCGTGATGTTCGGCAACCCGGAGACGACCTCGGGGGGCAAGGCGTTGAAGTTCTACGCCAGCGTGCGCATTGACATCCGTCGCAAGGACACCCTCAAGGACGCCGCCGGCAATGCGGTGGGCAACCATGTGAAGGTCAAGGTCGTCAAGAACAAGGTCGCCCCGCCCTTCGCCGAGGCCGAGTTCGATATCATCTACAACCACGGCATCAACAAGGAGGGGAGCATCCTGGACGTAGGCATCGAAGCCGGCGTCGTGGACAAGAAGGGGGCATGGCTCCAATTCGACGGCGCCCTGATCGGCCAGGGCAAGGATGCGGCCCAGAAAGCGATGGCAGAGCAGCCGGAGTTGTCAAAGAAGATCGTCGCCGCCATCATGGCCAAACGCAGCATCCCGGTCCCCGCCTGAGCCAGCCCCGCACCGCATCCCCGATCCCTGCGCGCACCACCCAACCCCATCAATCCCAACGGGATTGAATCACCCAGCCCAGGGTTGTGCGCCGAGCACTACCCTGGGTGACGCCCCGCACAAACTATTCCCCAATCCCAACGGGATTGAATCACCCAGCCCAGGGTTGTGCGCCGAGCACTACCCTGGGTGACGCCCCCCACAATACATTCCCCAATCCCAACGGGATTGAATCACCCAGCCCAGGGTT
>JAPLUA010000472.1 GCA_026397855.1 Verrucomicrobiota bacterium
GAGCCATGAGGCAAGTTCTCCAATATAAACCGGGCGCTCCATCGCCTTCTGCTGTGTTTCTTTGAGGAACCCCTGAAAATTCGTGCGTGCGGCATTGTGCAGAATGGTCAGATGCAGCAACCGGTCGCCGAATGCCGCCTGGGCGTTGGTGAGGATCTGGCTGGAGATCTGCTCCGCCCTTGCGTAATCCTGACTGGCAATGCTCTGCGCCACGAGCGAGCGCATGGGCAGAATACCCAGCTTCCCGTCGGTATTGAGCAATTCCAAAGTCATGCGGGAGTCCCTGATGATGTTCGGATTCTTCGACTGAAGCTGCAGCACCGCCAGGGACATCCGGGTTACCGGGTTGTCGGGTTGGATCCTGAGGGCCTCGGCATAGTGCTTCTCGGCCTCACCGATCTGGTTGAGCTTGAGAGCCAGGGCCCCGGCCACGAGGTGATAGCTGGCCGTCAGCCTGCACTCGGGATCAACCTCCGCAAGCGCTTTCGCCGCTGTTGGATAGGGTGCCTGTTCCAGCCTGATGGCGGTTGATGCAAGAGCGAGCCGGCTGGTGGAAGAAGGTGCCAAGGCCACCGTGCGCTGCCGCCAATAGAGCGCGTAGGGCAGGTTCGCCCAATCCGACAGGTCGGCGTTGACCCGGGTAGCGGTCGAGTTGTCGGGATTGAGCTCCAATACCTGATGCGCGCGCAGGTAGGCGCGGTGGAAGTCGCGTTTCTTGACGTATTGGTCCGCCTGTCGGGCGTATTGCTGCTCCACGTAAACCCGGTAACGGGGCATGCTATACCGGTAGCCGGCCACCCCGGCGGCGATCAGGATCACCACGGCCGCCACATTCAGTTTCTTCGAGAAGAACCTCTTGATCCGGCGCCAGGCAAGCGCCTCGACTATCTCTGAACGCAGAAAATAGAACAGAACGATGGATTCCTCCAGAACCCAGCCAAACTCACGGCCGATCCAGGTCCTGAGGAACCAGCGGCGCCACCGGCGGAAGGCCAGGACCGGGCGGCTGACCTGGCCGGACTTGGAGTTCGGATGGTGGCGGGACGAAGACTGCGTGGGGGGATACCACCACCCATGCCAGCGATCAAGGATCCTGCGATAGCCCTTTCCCAGAGGGGAATTGCGAACAGAGTGCCTGAAATCACGCCACAGCACAACCGGGCGGCTTCTCCTCTTGGGCCCGTGGTAGCCGAGGTAAGGATAAGGACTCTTGGTGACCGGGTACCACCACTCGTAGAACCGGCTGTAAGCGCCCTCTGACCAGCGAGCAAACGGGGACTGCTTAAAACGACGCTGCAACCGCCGCTGGGCTAACGCAAAGCGGCTTCGCCGCCGACTGCCGCGGGATCCGTGCCCCGGATACGAAGACGATTCCTGGGAAGGCGGATACCACCAGTCGTATAAGCGGGTATAGATGGCGCCAAAAAGCTTCCCCAGCCACAATTCCCTGAACGCACGCCGCACACGCCGCCATATCTTGGACAGGCGGCTTTTTCTGGAATGCCCGTAATATTCGTGATCGGGGGAGGCATCGTCCGAGGGAGCGTACCACCAGTTGAGGAACCAATTGAGGAATCGCCACCGCATCTCGGCAAGCCAGGTCCCCAGCCGAAAACGCTTGCGGCGGTGGCTGCGACTCCGACCATGCTCCCGTGCTCGATCATCCGAGCGTGGCTTCTCTTCGCCCATGTTCATGTATCTCTACTGCAAACCGACGGGATTATCGCTCCCGTTACTGCGACGCAGTATAACATGCTTGAGCGGCGACGCAATCAGCGAATCACCGGTAAAAGGCACTTCGGCACTGCAGCCATTCCAACTCCGCACTGGACGGGGGTGAGGAATCGTCATAATCTGCCCCCGTGCCGAACGCTCCGAAGAACGCGGGCCAGAACAACTCCGCCAAAGCGGCTAATGTGCCGTTTGAAGATGCATTGAAGAAGCTGGAAACCATCGTGACCGCGATGGAGTCGGAGGATTTGCCATTGGAAACCCTCCTCTCAAAGTATGAGGAGGGCACACGTTTGGCCCGGAGTTGCCAGGAGAAGCTGGCGGAAGCGGATTTGAAGATACATCAGTTGGAACTGACCGCAGTCGGCGAGATGAAACTCAAACCGCTGGCGGCCCCGGAAATCGCCGGTGAATAGGACGGCGCCGCATGGGGGGACCGCAGCCGCTCCAGGCTCCAAGACTCCCGCGTTCCAATCCTCAGACCTTAATCATGAGCCGATATCTCGAAATGGTAGATAGCCCCACGCACGTCAAGAAGCTCACGCTCGATCAGTTGCACCAGCTCGCCGACGAAATCCGGCAGGAGTTGATCACCGGTCTGGCCAAGAACGGCGGCCATCTTGGGCCGAACCTCGGCGTGGTGGAATTGACCATTGCCCTGCACGCAGTGTTCACCACCCCCAAGGACAAATTCGTCTGGGACGTGAGCCACCAGATCTATGTCCACAAGCTGCTGACCGGGCGCAAGGACCGCTTCCACACCATCCGCAGCACCGGTGGCATCAGCGGCTTTGCACTGCCTTCCGAGAGCGAGCACGATTGTTACGGCGCCGCGCACGCCGGCACCGCCCTCTCCGCGGCCCTGGGCATCTGCGCAGGCCGCGACCAGCGCGGCAGCGATGAGCACGTGGTGGCGATCTTTGGAGACGCGGCCCTGACCAATGGCATCTCGTTCGAGGCGCTCAACAACATCGCCCCCACCACCCAGAGGT
Source organism: Verrucomicrobiota bacterium (assembly GCA_026397855.1). Taxonomy (GTDB): domain Bacteria; phylum Verrucomicrobiota; class Verrucomicrobiia; order Limisphaerales; family UBA8199; genus JAPLUA01. The sequence goes on from JAPLUA010000472.1 coordinate 2,724, forward strand.
TCATTGGCGTCCTCAACGACAACGAATGGGGCATTGCCAAGAACGTCGGTGCCATCTCCGCCTACCTGAACCGGC
>JAPLUA010000068.1 GCA_026397855.1 Verrucomicrobiota bacterium
CGCGCTCGATCTCTCCTTCGACCTCATTCTCTCCAGCCCCTACCTGCGCGCGCGCCAGACCACTGCGATTATCGCCAAGGCCTTCAGCGCCCGCAAACGAATCGAGTTCACCGACGCCCTGACTCCCGGGGCCAGCCCCAGGAAACTGGTTGAGCTTCTCAACCACCGCCAACCGCTCCCCGAAAGCGTGCTCCTCTCCAGCCACGAACCTTTCCTGAGCACGCTGATCTCCCTGCTGGTCTGCGGCGATACCCACGCATCGGTGGTGATGAAAAAGGGCGGCCTCTGCAAGCTGACAATCGAGTCCCTGAAGCCCGCCCGCTGCGCCAGCCTCGACTGGCTGCTCACCCCCAAAGCCATGGCGTTGATGGCCTGACACGGCCACTGTCAACGACGCCAGGATCCCCTTTCCCGCCTCCCCCGTGAATGCCGAAAACGCACCCCCGCCCGGCAGCAATTCGGATTTCGGCCCTTCGGATTTCCTTCGGCCTTCGGGTTTCGGATTTCGGCCTTTCCAACTTGCCTTCACGCTCATTGAGCTGCTCGTGGTAATCGCCATCATCGCCCTCCTCGCCGCCCTGCTCCTCCCGGCCCTGGGCAAATCCAAATCCAGGGCAGAGTCGGTGACTTGCGCCCACAACCTCCAGCAGCTCTCGCTGGCCTGGGTTCTCTACGCCGAGGACAACGGCGACCTGCTCGTGAACAACCACGGCGTCCCCGAGACGCTGGCGCTGCGCCAGAACTGGGCCAACAATGTCGAGGACTGGCAGGCCAGCGACGACAACACAAACCTCGCCTATCTCAGCGACTCCAAGCTCGGCCCCTTTGCCGGTGACGCCACGAGAATCTACAAATGCCCCTCCGACCGCGAGCCCGCCCCCAACGGCCCGCGCATCCGCAGCATGTCCATGAACGCCCTGATGGGCGATCCGGGCGAACTCACCAACCGCTTCAACCCCCTCTACATACAGTTCTACAAGTCGGCCGAAATACGGAATCCCTCCGGCATCTTCGTCTTCCTGGACGAGCAGGCTGATACGATCAACGACGGCTTCTTCGTCAACCGGCTGGAGAACGGCTCCTGGGGCAACCTGCCCGGATCCTACCACAATGGCGGCGTCAACCTCACCTTTGCCGACGGCCACCAGGAATCGCATCGCTGGCTGGTGCCGGGCACGATCCGCCCCGTCCTGAAGGAGCGCCTGGCCAACAACATCCCCGCGACACCCGCCACCGACTTCGAGTGGCTCAAGGCCAGGACCAGCGTCAAGACGCCGTAGCGCAGGCTTGGGGGGAGAGGCGCGATGATGCTGCTTCTTGCGCGTCTCGACGCGACACGTATTCCCCCTTGCGACTAGAGTTTGGAGCTCTTGTTGGTGAATTTCGCCTCGTTACAGCAGAGCACTTTTTGCACCCCCTCATCCAGCGCTGCCACCGGAACCCCCCATTCCCTCGCGTGTGGGTTTGACTTCCAATCACCCGCCGCCCGCGCCATGCTTGGCGCATGATGCGTTTTCAACCTGCGCCCGGCTGCCCGGGCTCGAAGACAAACCGCCGTTCCCGGATGCCGCATCGGGCCGCGGTCCCCTTGCGGATCGGCCTGGCGCTTCTTGTGCTTGGGTGCTTCCCGGCCTGCTCAATGGCCGCGGATGAGTTAGTGCCCAACGGCGGGTTCGAGCACGGGTTTGAGGGTTGGACACGGTGGGGTAAGAACTCGAGCCTGATCACCCTGGACGGCAGCCTGGCGAACTCCGGCACGAACTCCGCGCGCATCCAACACGGGCACAACGCGCTCTACTTCACCAGCCCCCTCAGCCCGCAGCAGGCCTACGAGCTGCGTTTCTTTTACCGCCTGACCGGAGCGAACCCCGCGGGCCAGGTCGCTGTCGGGTTCTGCAAACCCGGCGGCCCGTTGCGCAGCGCCGGAGTCCGGATCTTCAAGCTAGCTCCGCCCGCGACGAATCCCGCGCCCGACTGGACCGGGTTCTGCGAGGTGTTTCTGCCCACACCCGTCACCGCCACGGGCCAGTTCGCCTTCAGCGCCGGCGTCGGTTCCACGCTGTGGCTTGATGGCGTGTCCCTGCGGGCAGTCCCGCGCCCCGCGGGTCTGGCCGGGCAGGAGGTTCCCTGGGTAGGGTTGCAGCGTCGCACGACCCATGCGCTGTTCAAGGAACTGCTGACCCGGGAGCCGGGGCATTACACGGTGATCTCCTGGTCGCACGACCTGAATCCGAAGGACAAGAAGGGATACAAGGCCCCCGAACTCGAGGACGAAGCCGGCCGGCAGAAGGCGGTCCTGGGCATCTTCCAGGAGGCGGGCGAGGCGGGAATGGGCTTCATGGATCTGCCCGGCCGGCTGGATGCCACCGAATCCTGGCGCACCGCCGAGTTTCACCGCGAGCAGTTTCGCAAATACGGCGTGCGCTACGATGTCTTCAGCGAAGGCAGCGGCTCCATTGCCGCGGCCCTCAAGGGCGGCGCGGAGCTGCTGAACGCCACGGCCAAAGACCTGGGCCGCAAGCCCTCCGTGTCCATTGTGGATCCGAACTACGTCGAGGCCCAATGCACGATCCTGCGCAAGCTCGCCGCCCAGCTCCGCGGCGAGCCGTTTGTCGGCTATTACTACGGCAGGGACGAACCGTCGGTCCATATCCCCGAGGGCACGCCTGACCACTGGGGCACCTATGGCCGCGCCATGGCAGCGGAGGTGCTCGATCAATATGGCTACGGCCGCTTTGCCGCGCCGCTGCCCGGCGAGAAGAGCTTCCTGGAAGACACCAACAAGCCGCTCCGCTGGATCGCCTACAACCGCTGGATGAACGAGAAGTTCATCGCCTCCCGCGCCCGCCTCAGTCAGGCGCTCCACGAGGCAGATCCGGGAGCCCGCTACAGCCCGGCCAACTACTGGTTCATGAGCGGCTTTCATCCCTACGACCACACCCGCCTTGCGGCGTGCAGCGACCTCATGGACTGCGATCCCTACGCCAGCTCCGGCGAGCGCGAGCGCGGCCGCGGTGTGTTCAATCACTCCTTCGGCGCCAAGTTCATGAGCGATCTCACCGCCAAGCCGGTGCGGATCGTGGCCCAGGCCTTCCACTACGCCGGCTACGACATGACGCCCGACGACCTCCGCGAATGGCTCAGCCAGGCCCTGCGCGGCGGGGCCTCGGCCATTACCTATTACGGAATGGACAGCCCGCGCTGGACCGACCCGGCGCGGTGGAAAATGATGCTCTACCTTTCCGGCATCATCACCCGCATGAACCGCGTTGCTTTGCCCACGACCGCCGACACGGCGGTGCTCTACACGCTCTAC
>JAPLUA010000430.1 GCA_026397855.1 Verrucomicrobiota bacterium
GACACCACCGGATCAGAGGGTGATGCGGATTGCACCCCGGCCCTGAACTGCTGTCCCGAACGCGCTTGAACTGGACACGGAGGTGCCGCATACTCGCCTGGTTGCAAGGCTCCGCCGGTTGCGGCCATTCTCAGGCGCACGAGCGGGAGCTTCGCCCATGCCATGCCAATCAAAGTTGCCATTGTCGAGGACGATGAAGGCATTCGTACGAGCCTGACAATGCTCGTGCGGCGGGCTCCGGCCCTGCGGTTGACGGGAGATTATCCCGACGCCGAGGCGGCCCTGAAAGAGATCCCGCTCCGGCCGCCCGACGTGGTGCTGATGGACATCAACCTGCCCGGGATGAACGGGGTCGAATGCGTGCGCCAGCTCAAGGTCCGCCTCCCCGCCGTCCAATTCCTGATGCTGACGGTCTATGAGGACAGCGACTCGCTGTTTAATTCTCTCAAGGCCGGCGCGAGCGGCTACCTGCTGAAGCGCACGGCCTCAGCGCGGTTGATCGAGGCGATCCATGATGTGCATGCGGGCGGCTCCCCGATGACGCCGCAACTGGCCCGGCGCGTCGTGCAGTTCTTTTCAAGGCCGGCGCACGGCGTGTCGCCGCTTTCACGGCTGACCCCGGGGGAGCGGGATTTCCTGGAACAATTGGCCAAGGGCTACGCCTACAAGGAAATCGCCGACCGGATGAGCATCAGCATTGACACCGTGCGAAGCTACGTCCGGACGGTGTATGAGAAGCTCCACGTGCATTCGCGCACCGAGGCGGTGGTCAAGTATCTGCAGGCGTAGCCGCCGCCCCCGGTTGCGCCCGTTGGAAACCGTCATTAGCTCACCGCACAAACATGCGGTTGAATCACATCCCGCAATGGGTCAGGCTGCAGATGTTAATTTTCAATGTACCACGAAATGAGAAAGAGCAACTGCGACATGCCGTCCCGTAGAACCGCATTCACCCTGATCGAGTTGCTGGTTGTAATTGCCATCATCGCCATCCTCGCGGCTCTGCTCCTGCCCGCCCTCGGCCGGGCCAAGGCCAAGGCCCAGGCGGCCCAGTGCATGAGCAATAAGAAGCAATTGCAGCTCGCCTGGTTTATGTATGCCGGCGACAACAACGACCGCCTGCCGATCAACTCGAGCGAATCCCTGGTGTATGGCGTCACTCCTTCCTGGGTTTTTGGCAAGCTGGATTGGGGCACGGGCACAGCCAATACCAACATCCTTTACTTGACCGATGATCGCGCCGCATCGCTGGGCCCCTACGTCGCCAAGGCGGTCGGCATTTACTGGTGCCCGGGCGACATTTACCTGACCGGAGCACAGAAGTCGCTCGGCTGGGCCCATCGATCGCGCAGCATCGCCATGAACGGTGCCGTCGGGAACGGGGACAAGTGGAATTTCGGCTGGCCGAACTATTTCTTTGCGAAGACCATGAGCGACCTGAACGCTCCGGGACCATCCATGAGCTGGGTGTTCATCGACGAGCACCCGGACAGTATAGATGACGGCATCCTCTACACCAATCCGGCCTGCACCAACGGGACAGGCGTGTTTACCGAGCTGCCGGGCAGCCTCCATGGGGGCTCCTGCGGGGTTTCCTTCGGCGATGGCCATGCGGAGATTCATAAATGGTCGGATCCGACTACTGTTCACCCGGTCACTTACGCCACCGTAAACCAGGTGTTCGTCAACAACAACCGCGACCTGGCCTGGCTGGCGCAGCGGACGCCGCAACGGCCATGAGGCCAAAGCCCTGCCATCGTTGATTTCCGAAGCACCTAAAACCTCAAGATAGTAATCACCAATGAAAATAAATACCAAACACTACGCGTTCTGGGCAGGGTTGGCGCTTTGCGCCACCAGCCTGGCACAAGCCAATACCCTCGTCACGTTCCAGGTGGACATGACCCAACAGATCACGCTCGGGACGTTCATCCCCGGCACGAGCGTTGCCTACGCCCGGGGCCCGTTCAACGCCTGGGGCACCTCCGCGCTGACCAACAACCCGGCTGGCAGCAATACGAATCTCTACACCGGCACCTTCGATGATGCCGCCGACCCCAATGGCGGCGTTATGAATTACAAGTACTACATTGATACCGGCGGCAATTGGGAAAACCCAAGCAGTTGCGGCGGCGGTAACCGCACGCTCGGCCTGCCCGCCACCAGCGGTGCCAGCCTGGTCCTGCCCATTGTCTATTTCAGCGACGCTGCGCCCAGTCTGCCGGCTGTCACGGACAACGTCACTTTCCAGGTGGACCTGACGCAGCAGATCGCGATGGGCAACTTTACTCCGGGAACCAGCGTGGTTTCAGTTCGGGGTAGCTTCAACGGCTGGGGCACGAGCGTCATGACCAACGATCCTTCCGGCCCGAAGCCGAATGTTTACAGCACAGTGGTCGCCGCGAGCGATGTGCCGTTGAACCTGCAGCACTTCAAATACTACATTGATACCGGTGCCAACTGGGAGAACCCGGCGGATACCAGCAAGGACTGCACCGGCAACCGGTTCGTCAACATGCTGGAGACCAATGGCGACATTGTACTGTCCCCTGTCTATTTCTCCGACCTTGCCCCGGCCCCCCCCGTTACCAACATCGTCACCTTCGCGTTGGACATGTCCATCCAGACCGCGCTGGGCCACTTTGTGCCGGGCTCGGACACGGTCGAATGCCGCGGCTCGTTCAACAACTGGAGTTCTGGCGCTTTCGTGCTTACCAACAACATGGCGGCCCCCAATCCCGCTCTTTACACCGGCACGCTCCCCATAGTCCTCCCCCCAGCGAGCATCGGTTACAAGTTCTGGAATTCGAACCCCACGGCTGGCAACGGCGGATGGGAGTCTCCCTCCAGCACCGGCGGCGGCAACCGGACCTACAGCCTCGTAAACAGCAACACGTCGCTGACCATTCCGACGGTCTTCTTCGCGGACCTGAACTCTGTGGCTGAATTCCTGACCGAGGACACGCTCGTCACGTTCACGGTGAACATGACCAACGCCATCACCACCGGCGGCATTCCGTTTAATCCAAGTTCGGACAAAGTTTACCTGAATGGCGATTGGCTTCCGTGGTGGACCTGGTCTGATCCGCTCCAGCCGTATCTGCCGTATGAGCTGACGAATGGCACCAGTGGCGATCAACTCTACTCGGCAACGTTCCTGGTTCCGAAGGGGAACCCGCTGCAAATAGTCTATAAGTTCAGTCTCAACGGCGTGGATAATGAGCTGCCGGCCTACGTGAACCACACCCGTTACGTCCGTCACCAGGGGAGCTACAACATGCCCTTGGATCCGTTCGGCACACAGGTCACCGAATCGCCACTGGGCCGCATGACCATTGGCGCACCCTCAGGTGGCTCTATCCCGGTATCGTGGGTAGGCCTGCCGTCAGCCTATCTGCAAACCGCCACCAGCATCCTCGGCCCGTGGACGTCCCATCCCGAGACCGTGGCCTACGGATCGGTCAGCGGTATCTACTCGACCAACTACCCGATGAGCGGCCAGGCCATCTACTTCCGCGCGGTCAAGTAGCAAGCCTCGCGTATCAGGCATCCGAATCTCCCGCCGGGTGAAACCCGGGCGGGCAGCGGGATGCAGTCCTTCAAGAAAAGAGCCGGCCGAAAGGCCGGCTCTTTTTTCTGCTCAAGGCTTCCGGCTGGCGGCGGCCCGGGCCTGGCGGAGGTAATCGGCCGCAACCGTGTTGGTCGGCTCCAGGCGCAGGGCCTCCTGGAATTCCACCGCAGCCGAGCCGGCCTGGTCCTCCTTGAGCAGCGCCACTCCCAGGTTCAGGTGCGCCCGTCCGTAGTCCGGCTTGAGACGGATCACGTGCTTGAATTCATCCTTGGCGGCCGCAATGTCGCCCTGCAGGCCCAATTGCCCGCCCAGCGCGTCATGGGCCGGCCAGGAATCTGGGTTGAGCCGGACGGCCTCCCGGAACTGCCCGATGGCCTCGGCCCGGCGGTTGAGCAGCGCCAGCGTCCGGCCCCACTGGTAGGCGTAATCCGGGTCGGACGGCCGGAGCCGGCGAGCCCGGGCGAACTCTGCCAGGGACTGCTCCAGCTTGCCCTGGGCCGTATGAACCCGGGCCAGCTCGAACCAGGGATCGCTGATGAAGGGGCGCTGGGCCGCGGCCGCCAGCAAAGGAGTCTCCGCCTCGGTCAGCTTGCCTTGCATCGCCAGCAGCTCCCCCACGCGATAGTTCGACAGGTAGTCCTGCGGTATCAGCTTCCGCGCCTGCTGCCATTGCGCCGTGGCCCCGGCGGCGTCTCCCGTGGCGACCAGGAAGCTGGCGAAATTCTCATGCAGGCCGTAGTCCTCGGGCGCGCGGCGGATGGCGTCCAGGTAGATTTCCCGGGCCTGTGCCGCCCCTGCGGTGTCCATCCCCCGGCGCAGCTCATTTACCCGCCCCTGCAGCGATGCCATGCGGCGGTCATTGTTGGATTGCGCGCTCAGGGGCGCTTGTTTCATCCGTCGGACCATTCCCTCGGCCACGATGGTCCGGTTCCAGTCGGTGAGGCCTAGCCGGCGCTCGCACAGCTCTTGGGACGCCCATCCGGCCGTTGCCGACCGGGTCGCTGACGCTGGCAGCAGTTGCGCCGCCTGCTCGGCCCAGCCCAGCGCCAGTCGGTAGTTGCCGTCAAAGTTGAAATGCACATGCTCGTAAAACGATTCATCACCGGGGATGCCCGCCGCCCCGGCCTGCCCGACCCATCCGGCGGCATCGAAGAGCAGGACACCCGGAGCGCCGCCTTCCAGCCGGCTTTCCTCCCTGCCTGCCCAATGCCTGGCAGCATTGGTAATGATCTGGTTAAGCCGCGAATCGGTGCGGAAGGACAGCGCGTCCAGGTCGCAGGCACCCTGGAAATGGGAGCGGGCGGCGGGAGCATTGTTGAGACGCAGCAGGCAGCGGCCCCAGCGGAACTGCGCCTCCGACGAGAACACGTCGAGCCCGGCAGCCTGCTCGTAATACCGGGCCGCCTCGTCGAACCGGCTCTGCCCTTCCTGCGCCGCCCCGTCGCGGAGCAGTCCCTCGAACCGGGCGCGGTCCCCGTCCGGCAGGCGGGCACTGGACGTTGAGGCGAAGGGCGGGCAGTCCTTGAGATTCACGGCCACGGTGCTGAGGATGATCCTGGCACCGGACTCGCGACCCGCGCGCAGAATGTCGTCCAGGTTCCTGCGGAAGCTGCGATAGGCCTCCTCCCGCCGCGGGGAGTCGGGCGTAACCTGGTTTCCCAGGAACATCTGCATGCCGCCCCAGGAGGCCGCCCCGGAGGACTTGGATTTGAGCCGGCGGCCCAGGGCGGCCAAGGCCTGGCCGACCCGGGTCTCCTGGAGCGCCAGGCCCAGCCGGACCAGTTCTACCGGCGGCGCCTTCGCGCCAAAGACGGTCGCCGGCCCAAACGGGCCGACCATCTCGTTGTTGCCCATGTAAATGATCCACAGGTCGCCCTCTCGCGCCGCGCACTCGCGGGAGATGGGCAAAATCACATGCGAGTTGATCGCCGTGAACGCCACATTGATCAGCTCGAACTTCGTCCCCGAAAACCGCTCCCGCAGCAGCACCTCCAGGTAGCGGGCCGCCCCGTAACCCGGCTCCGGGTCACCCATTGCCGCGGATTCCCCGAGGATGAAAATGCGGCAGGTTCCGGGCGGCTTGACGGGCTTCATGCGAATCGGCCCCGGCGTGCGGGCCAGCTCAGGCGGGAAGAAGCGAAAGCTGAAGCTGTCATTCTCCACCAGGAACTCCTCCCCGCCAATGCGCATGGACTTGAACAGGCCGGTGGAGTAGCCATAGCCGGCCATCCGCAGGATCACCTCCAACCCGCACAAGGGCAGCACGGTTACCAGCAGGAGGGCCAGCAGCCGAATGAGCCGCTTCCGCCACCGCTTGCCGCTCTCTGGCGTCAATCTCTCATCCGCCGGCGGTGCTTCCCCGGTCCCGGATCGGAGCCGCCCCGCGGGTTTCTTTGTCTGGCGCTTCAAGGCGGTCACTCTAAACGCGGACCACTGCCGCTCGCAAGCCTCGGCCGGAGGAGGAACACCTGTCACCGAGCATTTGAAAAACATCTTCGACACCGGCGAGCTTCAGGAAGAAGCAGTGTGTCGGGATTTCCGACATACTGCCGGCGACGGCAAAGATTACACCACCCGCTTCTACAACCTCGACGCCATCATCGCCGTCGGTTGCCGGGCGCCGTTGACGAGCACGGACGGCGTGTCCTCCAAAGCTTGGAGGAGATTTCCCGTAATGTGACGATGAAACATGACTGTATAATCAACCACAACACGGATGATAATCAACCACCATCTGGCTACCGTGCCCCTGGCGTGCCCCCGGTTTGGCTAAAGGCA
>JAPLUA010000530.1 GCA_026397855.1 Verrucomicrobiota bacterium
ACAACCTCAATAACAATGCCACCCCCCCCGCCCATCCTCATCGAAAACGGCACCGTGATTACCGGCGGCAAGACGCCAGCCGTGCTCCCGAACCACTCCGTTCTCATCGAGAACGGCCTGATCACCCGGATCGCTCCGAAGGCCCGGGGCGGGCGTTTCGCCGGCAAACGCATTGACGCCGCCGGCAAGGTCGTCATGCCCGGCCTGGTCAATGCCCACACCCACTTCTACAGCACGTTTGCGCGTGGGCTGACGAAAACCCGCCCGGCAAGCGACTTCGTGGGCGTGCTCAAGAATCTGTGGTGGCGGCTTGACTCGGCCCTGACCACCGAGGATTGCTACTACAGCGCCCTGATCCCGCTGCTCGACTCAATCCGCCACGGCACCACTTCGCTCATTGACCATCATGCGAGCCCGCAAGCCGTCCCCGGCTCGCTCAACGCCATCGCCAAGGCGGTCCACGAAACGGGCCTGCGCGCCTGCCTCTGTTACGAGCTTTCCGATCGCGATGGCGCGCGCATCAGCAAAGAGGGCCTCGAGGAAAACGCCTCCTTCATCCGCCAGTGCCACAGTAGCAGCCGACGTGAGTCGGCTCTAAAGTCCAACTCTCAACCCAACGTCACCGCCCTCTTCGGCCTGCACGCCGCATTCACGCTGAAGGATGCGACCCTCGAGAAGGCTGCCAAACTGGGCCACGAACTCGGCGCCGGCTTTCACATCCACGTCGCCGAAGCCCAGAGCGACCAGGATTACTCGCAGCGCCACCATCGGAAACGAGTGGTGGAGCGATTGAACCAGTTCGGCATCCTGGGACCGCAAAGCATCGCGGCCCACTGCGTGCATGTGAATCGCCGGGAAATAGACCTCCTTGCTGAAACCGGCACCGCCGTGGTGCACAATCCGCAGTCGAACCTGAACAACGCGGTGGGAATCGCCGATGTCGTGACGCTGATGCAGTGGGGCGTCCTCGTCGGCCTGGGCACAGATGCCATGACCACCCACATGCTGGAGGAACTGCGCGTCGCCCTCTGGGCGCAACACATCCGCGCGCAGAACCCATCCGTCGCCTTCGGCGAGGTGGTATCAGCGCTCTTTGGCAACAATCCCGAAATAGCAGCCCGCGCCTTGCGGCTGCCGGTCGGCGAGTTGCGGACAGGCTGCGTGGGCGACGCCGTGATTGTGGATTATGATCCCCCTACGCCGATGGAAGCCGGCAACGTGTTCGGCCACCTGGTATTTGGCATTTCACAGGCCGCCGTGGACACCACCATCGTCGGCGGCCGCGTGCTGATGGAGAACCGCCGCCTGGCCCTCGACCTCGACGAGCCCCGCATCAACGCCCGCGCCCGCGAACTGGCCGCCAAGCTATGGAAACGCCTCTAGCCCCAATCCCGAAGGGATTGCATCACTCAGCCCAGGGTTGCGAGGAACGAGCTACCCTGGGGTTCGCGTCCGACACGCCCTCAACCCTGAAAGGGTTGAATCCTTTGTTAGCAATTCCCTAACCCGATCTACTTATGAGCACTACCTACAAAGCCATTCAGAAACGCGCCAAGGCGCTGGAGAAAGACACCGTCCGCTTCCTGGCGGACATGATCCGCACCCCGTCCTTTTCCTCCAAGGAGGAGAAGGTCATCGCCGTCATCAAGAAGGAGATGAAGAAGGTCGGGTTCGACGGCATCCGCGTTGACGGCCTCGGAAACATCATCGGGCGCATCGGCAAAGGCCCGCGGGTCATGGCCTTCGACGCCCACATTGACACCGTCTATCCGGGCGACCTCGAACAGTGGAATTCCGACCCGTTCAAACCGCACGTCAAGGCCGGCAAGATCTGGGGCCGCGGGACCGTGGACCAAAAGGGCGGCATGGCCTCGATGGTCTATGCAGCCAAGATCATCAAAGAGCTGGGCCTCAACGACCAGTTCACCATCTACTTCACCGGCACCGTGATGGAAGAGGACTGCGACGGCCTCTGCTGGCAATACCTGCTCAAGGAAGAGAAGCTCAAGCCCGAGTTCGTCGTCATCACCGAGCCGACCAACCTGAACATCTACCGCGGCCACCGCGGCCGGATGGAGATCCGCGTGGAGGTCAAGGGGCGGAGCTGCCACGGCTCAGCGCCTGAGCGCGGGGACAACGCCATCTACAAGATCGCGCGCATCGCCCTGGAGGTTGAGAAGCTCAACGAACGACTGCGCCACGATCCGTTCCTGGGCAAGGGCACCGTCACGGTCACCGAGGTGCGCTCCTCATCGCCTTCGCTCTGTGCAGTCTCGGACGCCGCCGGCCTTCACTTGGATCGCCGCCTCACCTTTGGCGAGACCAAGGCCAGCGCCCTCGCGGAGGTGCGTGATGCGGCGAAGCGGGCGGGCTACCCCGACGCCAAAGTGTTCGTCCTCAATTACGCCGAGGCAGCCTACACCGGCAAGGTGTATCCCACGGAGAAGTATTACCCGACCTGGGTGCTGGAAGAGAAATCCCCCTACCTGAAGGACGCCGTGACCGCCTACAAGGAGGTCCTGGGCAAGGCTCCGCTCGTGGACAAGTGGACCTTCAGCACGAACGCCATTGCCATCGCCGGCATGCAAGGAATCCCGTGCCTCGGCCTCGGCCCCGGCAACGAGATATACGCCCACGCCCCGAACGAGGCCTGCCCCGTGAAACACCTGAGCGCCGCCACCGCCTTCTACGCCGCCCTGGTCGCCCGACTGAACGGAAAGGAATGACCTCCTTCCTCTACCGCTGCACCACCTGCGGCAAAGCCTACCAGCGCGACGAGGTCCGCTACCTCTGCCCCGCTTGTGCGAAGGATTATCGGCCCGGCATCCCGTTACTCGGGGTGCTGTCCGTCGAGTTTGACTACGTGGCCATCCAGCGCCGCTTCCGTAAGCAGAGCCCGGACTGGAGCCTCTTCTCCGCCGTCGAGCCGGAGCACTACCCGCCATATCCCGTTGGCAACACACCCTTCTTCCCGGTCGCCGCCCTGGGCCAAGCGTTTGGCTTCGAGAATGTCTGGCTCAAGAACGACGGACTGAACCCGAGCGCCTCGCTCAAGGACCGGGCCTCCTTCCTGGTGGTCGCGGAAGCCAACCGGCTCAAGGAGCGATCCATCGTCACCGCCTCGACCGGCAACGCCGCGAGCGCGCTCGCCGCAGTCTGCGCCGCCGCCGGCAGGCAGGCGGTTATCTTCGTCCCCGAAAGCGCCCCCAAGGCCAAGCTCGTGCAGATGGTGCTTTATGGCGCCCGCGTCATTCCCGTGCGCGGCACCTACGATGACGCGTTCCGGCTCTCCCTCGAATACACCGCGCGCAAGGGCGGCCTCAACCGCAACACCGCCTATCACCCGCTGACGATCGAGGGGAAGAAGACCGTCGGCCTGGAGATTTACCAGCAGAACGGGTTCAGGGTGCCCGATGCGATCCTGGTGCCGGTCGGGGACGGCGTGATCATCAGCGGTGTGTACAAAGCCTTCTATGACCTGAAAGCGGCCGGGTTGATTGCTCGCCTGCCGCGCCTGGTCTGTGTGCAAGCCGGGCGTTCAACTGCCATCCATCATTACATCCGCACCGGGAAGTATCAGAACGCCCTGCGGCCCGCCACGATCGCCGACTCCATCTCCGTCTCGATCCCCTCGAACGCGCACATGGCCCGCCGCGCGGTGCTCGACAGCCGGGGCTTCTCCATCACCGTCTCGGACAAGGAGATTCTGCGCGGCCAAAGGACGCTGGCAGAAAAGACCGGCGTGTTTGCAGAGCCGGCGGCGGCGGCGCCGGTCGCGGCGTTGCGGAAGCTTCAAGGCGCGGGCTTGCTGGACTGCAAAGAACAGATCGTGCTGCTCATCACCGGCCACGGCCTGAAGGATGTTGACGCTGCCATGAGCAGCATCCGCATTCCCGCCGCAAAGGCCGCTACGCCTTGCAAGGCGCCTTGACGCAATAGCTGTTGAGGCTTTCCCAGGCGATTTCACGGGCTGCGATGCCATCGCCTGGACCCACAACAAGAGCCAGTATGAAATGTTATTATAACGCTTGCCAAGAATAACACGGCGAATACACTGAAGTAGGCGATTAGCCGTAATGAGCATCTTTACCTCTAGGTTACTTATGAACGAACTGCACACAACATCGGCACAAATCCATGCGGAAGCGGGGCTGAAACAAGATTCTCTGCGAGACAATGCGGGACAGGCTCGATGGAGCCGGGGCCGCACCCGAGCCTTGGCCGTTTGGATGGGGTGGCTATTCTGCGGGTCGCAGATCTGGGCCGCCGCTCCCGAAATTATCACCCAGCCGGCGATCCAGGCGGTGGCGGTGGGTGGGACGGCAACGTTGGATGTCACGAGCACCGGCACCGGGCCTCTGGCCTACCAGTGGTTCAAGAACGGGGCCATGGCCGTGGGGGCGACCCGCAGCACGCTGAGCCTGGCCAACGCCGACGTGCCGGACTCAGGCGTTTACTATGTGGTGGTGACCAATTCATACGGAATGAGGATCAGCCAGCCGGTGACGGTGACGGTGGGCAATCCGCAGTTGCTGGCTTGGGGTCGTAACAACCATGGCCAGTTGGGAGACGGCACCACGACCAACAGGCTTTATCCCGAGCCTTCAGATAGCAATGTAGTGGCGGCGGCAGCAGGAGATGCTCACTCATTGTATCTGAAGGGCGATGGCACGTTGTGGACGATGGGTGACAACGAATACGGCCAACTGGGTGACGGCACTACGAACAGCCGGAGCATGGCAGGGTGTATCGCTAGCAATGTGGTGGCGGTGGCGGGTGGCTATTCCCACTCCCTGTTCGTGAAGATTGACGGCACGTTGTGGGCTATGGGCAACAACAATTGGGGCCAGTTGGGTGATGGCACGACGAGTAGTCGAAGCAGTCCGGTATCGGTCGCCAGCAATGTCGTAGCAATTGCTGGGGGAGGATTTCATTCCCTGTACTTAAAGCACGACGGAACTTTGTGTGCCATGGGCAATAACAGCTATGGTCAGTTGGGCGACGGGACCCATATCAACCAAAGCAATGCGGTGTCTGTGGCCAGCAATGTGGTGGCGCTAGCGGGGGGAGACTATCATTCTCTGTTTGTGAAGTGCGACGGCACGTTGTGGGCTATGGGCCGTAACGATGGCGGAGAGCTGGGGGACGGGACCATCATCCAGCGAAGCAATGCTGTGTCGGTGGCCAGCAATGTAGTGGCGGTGGTGGCAGGAGCTTATCATTCTCTTTACCTGAACAACATCGGTACGTTGTGGGCTATGGGCTACAATCACAACGGTCAGTTGGGGGACGGCACCACGACCAGTCGGAGCAGTCCGGTGTCGGTCGCTAGCAATGTAGTGGCAATAGCCGCTGGAGGTTTTTATTCCCTGTATTTGAAGAACGACAGCACGTTGTGGGCAATGGGCAACAACGATTATGGCCAATTGGGTGAGGGCAGCACGATTGAACGGCACAGTCCGGTGGCCGTGCCCGGCCCGGCTCTAGCTACCGTGTTAGCAGGTTGTGGCGCCTTTCACACCTTGGCAGTGGGCGTGCCGCTACTGCCTGTGATCACAAGCCCACCGGAAGACCAGACTGTAATGTCGGGCACCCCTGTCACCTTCACGGTCATTGCCAGCGGACTAGCCCCGCTGACATACCAATGGCTGTTCAACGGCACCAACATCAGCGGAGCGGTGGCAACCAATTACCATCTTGCCAGCGTGACGCTGGCCAACGCGGGAACCTATGCGGTTTTGGTGAGCAACTCCATCGGCAGCGTGACGAGTAGCCCGGCCGCTCTGGCGGTGCTGATGTCACCGATTATCACCACCCAGCCCGCGAGCCAACAAGTCGCCGCCGACGGCACAGTCAATCTGAGCGTTGCAGCCGCCGGCACCGCACCGCTGGGCTACCAATGGCTCAAGAACGGAAAGGTTATTGCTGGAGCAACCAGGAGCTCGCTGAGCCTGCCCGGCACCGGAGCCACAAACTCGGGCGTTTACTATGTCGTGGTAACCAACGGGAGCGGCCTGATCATCAGCCAGCCCGCCCGCGTGGCGGCCGGCAGCCCCCTACTGCTGGCCTGGGGTTACAACTCCAACGGCCAGTTGGGCGACGGCACCACGAACACCGCGCTTTGGCCGGAAGCGGTGGACACCGACGTTGTGGTAGCGGCGGCAGGCGGCGCGCATTCGTTGTACCTCAAGAGCGATGGCACGCTGTGGGGGATGGGCTGGAACAACCGCGGAGAGCTGGGCGACGGAACCACCACCCAGCGAACGCGTCCGGAGGCTTTGACCAGCAACGTGATAGCAGTGGCGACAGGAGAGTATCATTCCCTCTTTCTAAGGAGCGACGGCACACTGTGGGCGATGGGCAACAACGGCAACGGCCAGTTAGGAAACGGCTCCACCGTGAACCAACTTGTGCCGGGGTCCGTGGCGAGCAACGTGGTGGCAATGGCGGCGGGAGCTGATTATTCCCTCTTCCTGAAGAACGACGGCACGCTGTGGGGCATGGGATACAACTACGACGGCGAACTCGGGGACGGCACCACGACCGACCGTCACAGTCCGGTGGCCGTGATAAGCGGCACAAATGTCGTGGCGGTCACCGCCGGGGCCGGGCATACCTTGTTCCTGAGGAGCGACGGCTCCTTATGGGGCATTGGCTACAATATAAATGGCGAACTGGGGGACGGGACCTACGTCAACCGGAGCACGCCGATCGCAGTGCGCCAGGGAAGCGGCACGGTAGCTGCGGCCGGAGGCGCCAACCATACCCTCTTCTTGCGGGGCGACGGCACCCTTTGGGCGATGGGCTACAACGCGCTCGGCGAGCTGGGTGACGGGACGACATCGGGGCGATCCACCCCGGAAACCGTGGCGACCAACGGGGCAGCGGTGGCCGCTGGATGGTATTGTTCCTTGTTTGCCAAGGGTGACGGCACATTATGGACGATGGGGTACAACTTCAATGGCGGGTTGGGCAACGGCATCATGTCCCAAGAGCACAGCCCGATCCTCTTAGGAGGCATTTCTGCCGCGAGCGTATCTTCGTGCTCTCATGGCTATCACGCACTGGCAGTCGGGCTGACGCTACCACCCGAGATCGCCATCCATCCAACCAATCAGACCGTGGCGGCAGGCAATACGGTCACCTTCAGCGTCGCAGCCAGCGGTTTCGGTCCCTTGGGCTATCAATGGCAGTTGGATGGCACCAACTTCGCGAATGCCACCAACGCCACTCTCACTCTCACCGGCGTCTCCGCGAAAGACGCTGGACCCTATGCAGTCATCGTCAACAGCGCCGCCGGGAGCACCGGCAGCGGCGCAGCCGTGCTGGTGGTGAATAAGGCCGAACCTGTTGTAACCACGTGGCCGACGGCGACGGCGATCACTTCTGGCCAGACGCTGGCGTCCTCAACTCTCACCGGCGGTGCCGCCTCGGTCGGCGGAACCTTCGATTTCACGACGCCTGCCCTGGCCCCGGGAGCCGGCACCGCCTTGCAGCCCGTCACCTTCACGCCGGATGACCCGGCCAGTTATTCGTCCGTCACCGGCTCGGTCAGTGTGACCGTCATGGCGATCGTAACCGTCACGGCCTATCCCGCCAACGCCGGCACAGTGACCGGAGAGGGCGCGTATATCGTCGGCAGCAATGCCGTGCTGACCGCCACCGCCATCAACGGCTGGCGATTCGTCAGTTGGAATGACGGTGCCACGGACAATCCTCACGTCATTGTCGCGCCTCCCACCAACTGCACTTATACAGCGAACTTCCTTCACGCAGCGACCGTGACGACCGAGGCGCGGCCCCCTAAGGGTGGTTGGACCACGGGGGGTGGCACCTATGCAGTCGGGTCCAACGCCATCCTGACGGCCACCGCGTCAAACGGATGGGTGTTTCTGAATTGGAACGGCACCATTACGAACTACACGAAAACGGGAAACACGAACAACCCGCTGGCCGTGGAGGTGACAACGGACACCACCCACTACGCAAACTTCGCGAGGAGCACCAATGGGTTTGTTTACACGGTGGCATCCGGGGGTATGGGACTGGTCGCAATTATAGGCTATGAAGGCTCGGCGACGAAAATCAGGGTGCCTGAACAAATCGAAGGTATGAAGGTGAGCTCGATCGAGAAAGGGGCGCTGTCGCAGCAGCGTTTCGCGGAAATCGACTACCCAGCTAGCCTTGATTGTATAACACCTGAATCGAGCTGCGCAGATGTGGTTGAGTTCTTCGCGCCGACAACCGAGGCGCTTGCTGAAGGAGTGGCGACCGAAATTGCAGATGGGGCATTTGTCGGGGTGGTCGAAAGCTGCTTGCTGGACGAACTTCTTCCGGCGGCAACGGCGCTTGCGCTGCTAGAAGCACTTGCTGATGAGTTGTCTGACTTGGTAAGTGTATATGCCAAGGCCGACCCATCTGATGGCGGATCATGCTCCGGTTCGGGTTTGTATGACTTGGGAAGGCTGGTTGATTTGACGGCCAAAGCCAAATCCGGATGGGAATTCATCCGCTGGGATAACGGTAGAACCTCACCCACCATCACAGTTGCCGCTGGTGATAAGCCAGTTTACGTGGCAAAGTTCGAACAACTCAGGCACGTGAAAGTGGTCGCCGATCCAGAGAATGGTGGCAGCGTCAGTGTGACTGATCCAACGGGTGTCACCAAGACCGGTGGCGGTTTCTACTTAAAGGACACCCTTGTCACGCTTACTGCAACAACAAACCTCCACTGGCAGTTCCTAAATTGGAATGACGGCACTACCAACCGGATTTACAGCACAGATCCGGTTTACGAAATCACCGTGCCCGATCATGACATTACATATACGGCCAGCTTCGAACAAATGGCCACGGTCACGGTGAAGGCAAGCCCTACAAACAGCGGCTTCGTGACTGGTGGCGGGACCTACTTGGTTGGCAGCACGAACCTTGTAAGAGCTGAGGCGACCAATGGGTGGGTCTTCACCCATTGGAATGATGGGACTACGAACCATCTCTACGTTATCACGGTGCCTGAGACGAATGTCACCTACACGGCCCACTTTGAATCAAAAGCTACCATCACGGTCGAGGCCAGCCCGACAAACGGGGGCTTCGTCACTGGTGGAGGAACGTTCATCGTTGGTAGCACAAATATAATCACAGCCGAACCACACAACGGTTGGATTTTCACCCATTGGAACGGTGGAGCCACAAATAATCCACGCAGCATCTTGGTCGTGTCCAACACGACCTATACAGCGACCTTTACCCCAATGATTCTCACTATTTACGCTGCCAGCGATTCCGTCATACTTGACTGGCCTACGAATAGAACGGGTTGGGTGCTGCAGGCCCACACCAACGGCTTGCGGTCCGGAGTTTCCGAAGACTGGTATGATTTGCCCGGAAGCGAGGTGAGCAACTCGGCAACCATCCCCAGGCATCCAAGCAACCCGGCGACATTCTATCGCCTGCGCCAGCCTTAGCCTGGGCGATGTGCTGCCCCGCCACGGGTGCCGTGGCGGGGCCGAAACAACTACAGCCGACAATGAGTTTACCGTGATAACAAGCCGGTCTTTTGGATGAAAGCGAAGAACATGAGCACACGAGTTTCCCCTGCACTTCCCGGAATGGCCCACCATCAGCCCCCAGAGGAGGCTGGTTCAATGCGCGCACGGTGGCAGTTCGCACAGGTGATCGTCCTCGGGATCGTGGGGCTCCTGCTGAACGGCGGCGCCGCAGCTCAGGAGATCACTGCATGGTCCGGTAATGGCGCTTTGAGCTGGACCAATGGGCTGGTCAATGGCGCTTACGAGGTCCAGTGGTCGCCGTCGCTGACGGCTGGTGCGGTGTGGACCAACGACTGGAGCCAACTGCGAGGCATCCAGGGCACCCAATCCGTCTTTACGGTTCCGGTGCCGATGTTCTACCGGGTCAAAGGCAGCGCTTACCCGGAGGTGACGAATATCGCCGAGTGTTATGTGCGCTATTCAAACGCCCTGTTGAATGCCGCCGTGGCGCTGCCCGAAGAGATTTCCACCCGGCTGCGGCCGGTGGCCACCAACACCCCGGGAACCGATTGGCGCACGTTCACCAACTGGGTGGATGGCACCACCAACCGGTGGGTCCGCGTCGCGACCATGAAGTTCACCGGAAGTTGGGCCTGGACCAGCCTCCTGACCCCCGGTGCCCACACCATGAGCAACGGCTGGTCGGGGGAAATCTGGGTCACGCTCTACCCCGACGCCCGACAGCTTCTGGCCGGCTACACGGGCACCAACCGGACGCTGCGCCTGGAAAAGGCGCTTGGCATGCCGCCCCGTTCGGGGGCTTACGGAGTGGCGGAGTTCTATGTGGACCCGAAATACCTCTTCCGTCCGGCCGTCAGCCCGGACATCCGTTCGCCGTCCTGCGGGCTGGCGGCAGAAGAAAGCAGCCCGTATCTGGCAGCCAACGGCCTGCAAGGGGTGTCGCCGGGCTACGCCGCTTGGTTCAAGGCCACCCTCGACTCGCGCGGCTACGCGGCCACCAACCTCGATAACAGTTGGCCCTGGACCCGGCTGGGATACACCTGCGACTACGAGAGCTGCCCCAACAGCCCCGTCGGGCTCAGCGAATACGTGGTGCCCAGTTGCAGCGACACCAACTACTGGGGTGCGGGCATGGCCATTCCCATCTACGTGGACTCGACTTTCCCGGCGGCCAGCTACGGCCTTTGAACCAGGCCGAGCAGCGCTCGCTGCTAGTATCTGGCTTCCCGGGATGTTTGTCCTGGAGTGGTGGGGTGAAGCATTCACTCCCCAAGAGTATCCACAAGCAGCCGCGCCCTTTGTGCTTGATACGGGTCTCAAAGCTGCTTATGTAAGAATGTAGTTAATAGGGAACTTACCGATCCAGTAACAACAAGGAACCGAGGAATACTATGAAACGACAAACTGAACGACCTTACCGGCCCACCCTGCTTGGCTTGGCCTGCTCCCTCACCTTCGCCACAACCGCTCTGGCTGCCCCCGCGCTGAACCAGAACTGGCCGCAGTGGCGCGGCCCGCTCCAGACCGGCGTTGCGCCGGAGGCCAATCCACCGGCGACCTGGAGCGAGACCAATAATCTCAAATGGAAGGTGAAGATTCCCGGCAGCAGCTACGCCACGCCCGTCATTTGGGAGAACCGCGTCTTCATCCAGACCGCGATCCCCACCGGCAAGAAGGTCGAGGCGAAACCCGCCGAAGCCGGCGAGCAGCCACCGCCCCCCCGCGCCGACGCCGGCGGTGAGTCCTCCCGGAAAGGGCCGGACGGCCCGGGCGGGAGAAAGGGTCGTGGCGGTTTCGGTGGCGGTGCCAAGCCCACGGAGGTCTATCAATTCGTGGTCTTATGCCTGGACCGTCAGACCGGCAAAGTGCTCTGGCAGCAAATTGCCCGCGAAGAGGTCCCGCACGAAGGCTATCGCCAGGGCGAAGGCAGCTTCGCCTCGACCTCGGGCCTCACCGACGGCAAACGTCTTTACGCTTACTTCGGCTCGCGGGGCATCCATTGCTACGACTTGGACGGCAAGCCGGTATGGAGTCAGGACCTGGGCAAGATGCGCATGGCGAATGGCTTTGGCGAAGGCAGTTCCCCCGCGATTTACCAGGACACCCTCATCCTCAACCGCGACAACGAGGACAACTCCTTCATCATCGCGCTGGACAAGAACACCGGCAAAACGCTCTGGAAGAAGCCGCGCGAAGAGCGCACCTCGTGGTCCACGCCGCTGATCATCGAGCGCGACGGCAAAGCCCAGGCCGTGGTGACCGCCACCGGCAAAATCCGCAGCTACGACGTAGCCTCAGGCGACGTCCTCTGGGAATGCGGCGGGCTGACCCGCAACGTGATTCCCTGTCCGGTGGCCGACGCCGGCATGGTCTATTGCATGAGCGGCTTCCAGGGCAACGCCTGCATGGCCATCCGCCTCGGCCGCACCGGCGACCTCACGGGCGGCGATGCCATTGCCTGGACCCACAACAAGAGCACCCCCTACGTGCCGTCGCCGCTGCTCTACAACGGCAAGCTCTACTTCTTCGCCAATAACAACGGCGTGCTCACGTGCCTGGACACCAAGTCAGGCGAGGCTGTGTTCGACGCGCAGAAGCTGGAAGATCTGGCGGGGGTCTATGCCTCACCGCTCGGCGCTGGCGGCAGAGTCTATCTGGCCGGTCGGAACGGCGTCACCGTCGTGCTCAAGCAGTCCGACAAGCTCGAAGTGCTGGCCTCCAACCGCCTGGATGAGAAGTTCGATGCTTCCCCCGTTGCCGTCGGCAAGGAGTTGTTCCTGCGCGGACGCGAATACCTGTACTGCATCACGGAGAAGTGAGTTGATTGACAGAGGATGCGCTATGAACACTAAACTAAAACACTTCGCACTGGCCTTTGGGTTGGTTATCAGCCGATGATCGAAGTGCTCGGATACCTGCGCGCGAACGGTTTCAAGAACTACATCGTCTCCGGCGTCGTCGTCGCGTTCATGCGACCCTGGACAGATCTGGTCGGGGCTATCTCTTCCAGGAGGTTGGCGGCATGAATCCCTCCGGGATCAACTACAGGCCGCTGAAAGGGGCCGATGTGCTCAAGCGCTTGCACGAAATGGAGACGATTGGTTCTTCAGCCAACTAACCATCAGCTTTCAGAAATCATGGGCTGCACCCAGTTGCCCCGCAGCGGCTTTCTCAACAAAGTGACCCGAACTTCCCGTGGCCTCTGCACGGGGCTGCTGCTCGCGTCCTCGGTGTGGCGATCTGCCTCCAGCGATGATCCTGCCCCTCCGTCCGCCGCGTCGGAGCCCCCGGGCGCCACCCTGCCCGTCCTGAGCGGTCCTCAGCGGCTCAAGCAGAACGTCCGCGTCGTGATTGCTACCAACCCG